>DASYVW010000483.1:0-1552 GCA_035936675.1 Gemmatimonadales bacterium | reverse complement strand
CCCCGCTGTCCACCACCGCCCGCCCATGGGCCACGTCGTCGCGCCCTGCCTCGTCGAGTTCCACTGCCGGCAGGTCGGCCAGGACCCCGCGAGGCGGTATCAGAGCCGCAGGGCTCAGCCGCTCGAGGCTCACGGCATTCTCCACCCGGAGGGAACCGATCGCCTCTCGGCGGAGCCGGGTGAGATGCGAGCCGACACCCAGCTGCTCACCCAGGTCCCGGGCGATGGCGCGGACATAGGTGCCGGGGCTGACCGTGACCCGAAAATCGAATTCCGGCGGCCGGTAGGCGACCAGGTCAATTGCATGAACCGTGATGTCCACGTCGGCCAGCTCGACGGCCTCCCCTCGACGAGCCTTCCGGTAACTCCTCTCGCCGCCTACCCGCTTGGCCGAGAACTGGGGCGGCCGCTGCGCCTGCGTCCCCAGAAACCCCGCCAACGTGTCGCGTACCAGCGTCTCGGGCAGCAGCCCCGCCGACTCGGGTCCGATCACCTCGCCGGTGAGATCGTCGGTGGTGGTGCGGATTCCAAGTCGACCAGTCGCAACGTAGGTCTTGGGCTGCGCTTCGACGAATCGCGCCAGCCGGGTCGCGCGTCCGACCAGCACGACGAGCAAGCCGGTGGCAAAAGGGTCGAGCGTTCCGGTGTGACCGGCGGCGCGAATGCCGAGGGCGCGACGCACATGCTGCACGATATCGTGCGAGGTCTTTCCGGCCGGCTTGTCCACCAGCACCGCTCCGATCAGTCCTGCCCCTCCCGTCGAATCGTGTTCAGCAGCTCGTTGATCCGGGCGGCGTGCTGCAGCCCACGATCGAGCTCGAAATGCAGGGCGGGGACGGAGCGGGTAGTGAGTGACTTGGCGGCACGGGATCGAAGAAAGCCGGCGGCGCTCTGGAGGCCTTCGAGCGCCCGAGTCTTAGTGGCGTCCTCGCCGGGCACGCTGACCATCACCCGGGCGTGCGAGAGGTCGTTGCTCACCAGCACGGCAGTTACGGTCACGAACCCTACCCGCGGATCTCGAACCTGCCGGGCCAGGGCGTCGGTAATGACCTGGCGCAGGGTCTCGCCCACCTGCTCGGGTCGGCGCGACGACCCCTTCATCGGAACACCGTCACGGTATCGACGATGCGGACTCCGTCGGTCTCCTCCACCAGCCGGTCAGCCGCGCGGAGTGTCTCCTCCACGACAGGGCGTGCACTGCCCACCGCCGCACAGGCGATCTCGGCTCGCTGCCATAGATCCTGATGCCCCGTTTCGGCCACCGACACGTTCAGCGTCCGGCGCAGACCCGCGGTGAGGGGCTTGAGCACGCCCCGCTTCTCCTTCAGCGAGTGACAGGCGGGGAGATGGAGGTCCCAGGTGGTGATGGCGACAATCATGTTCGAGAAGTCCAGACTCTCGACCTTCAGTCCTTCACCCCGTCGCCCCCGAAGCGGCCGACTGCAACGTCCGTTTGATCTCTTCCATGCGGAATGACTCGATGCGGTCGCCGACCTTGAGGTCGTTGAAGTTCTCGATCCCGATCCCGCACTCGAGGCCTTCCTTGACTTCG
>DASYVW010000482.1:0-1636 GCA_035936675.1 Gemmatimonadales bacterium | reverse complement strand
GCCTCCAACATCAGCTCCCCCTTCTTCCTGACGCTGGTGGATTCACTGGGTGTGGAGCAGGTCCTCAGGTTCGGCAGGATTGACTACCAGGGACTGCGGCATGCCTCCGGTACGGTCGGAGCGACGTCGCCGGAGCGATTCACCATCGTGGCCAACCGAGAATCCGATACGTTGCGGCTCGGGGTGTGGGTTGTCGACGCGCTGGCTACCGAGATGGGCAGCGGCGGATTCCGCCGCGTATTTCTCCAGATGCGCGGACGCTTTTCACTCTCAGGGCGAGTGCTGGGGCAGACGGTTGCGGACTCAGGGACCGGGTTCTTCGAGACCTACATGCACTAGGGGGGGGGAATGGACGACAACAAGATTCCCATGATCTCCCGCGACGAGCTCAAGGCCAGGCTCGATCGGGGCGACGATTTCACGCTGGTGGAGGCCTTGCCTCCCCCAGCTTATCGCGACGGTCACATCCAGGGGGCAATCAACCTCCCGCCGGTCCAAGTGGGGGAGCTCGCGCCGAAGCGGCTGCCGGACAAGGCCGCCGAAATTGTGGTCTACTGCGCCAGCCCGACCTGACACGCCGCAGAGAACGCTGCCCGTGAGCTGGCAGCGCTGGGTTACAGCAACGTCAAGGAGTACGGCGGGGGCAAGCAGGACTGGACCGAGGCCGGGCTGCCGCTTGTGAGATGAACCTCTGTTAACGAAGCGCTGCGTCTTCCGCAGCGTACTCGGCCGCGCCCGGATCGCCGCCGGGTGGCGGATTGGCGCGCTCCCATTCGATCGTTCGCCGGAGTCCCTCATCTGTCGAACAAACCTCGACAACCCCCAACCCATCGCGAAGGCTGCTCGTCTCCATTACCAGGTCCTGGTGCGGCTGGTAAGGCGCGCGGAGATGAGGCGGCAGCCTATCTGACTCGAGCGGAACTACCGCGCCGGTCCATCCTGCCAGCTCGCCAATACGTCGCACCCGTTCCGCCACCGTAGGGGTTTCGGCTTCGCCCACGTTGTAGATCTTCCCAGCCGCGCGGTCGTCAATCACCGCGAGCACGATGGCCTGGGCAACATTCTCGACGTATCCGTGGGTCCATCGCCACTCGGCCTGAGCGGATTCGAGGAGGATTGCGGGGCGGCGGTCGGCCATGCGCTTTATGTAAGGACGCAACCGGCGATTGGGATCGGCGGGACCGTACACCGCTGGGAGCCGCAGCACAGTACCCTGAAGTGAGGGGTGACTCATCACCGCCCGTTCGGCGAGAATCTTCTCGTAGTGGAATGTCCAGTCAGCCGGGCCCGTGGCCATGTGGCGATAGGGGTATAGAGCCTCCCGTAGCGGCGCGTTCTCATCGAGCGGCCCGGGCTCAGCCATACCCGGCTCCGTCCCCAGCAAACGCCCATAGGCCCGGTACACGTCGCCGCTGCTCAGAGCGATCATTCGCCTCGCAACGCCGGCGAATCGGGCCATTGCCGCCCGGGCGTCGTCCTCGCCGACAGGAAACATGTGCAGCACTACATCGGGCGCGGGATCGATGATTTCTGGGGGGAAGTGGAGAACGGGTATTCCGGCCAGCGGGCTGTGGAGGTGCCGTACACTAGTGGGAAGCTCGGGCTCGTGATGACCCCGATGATAGACGGTGATCTC
>DASYVW010000481.1:0-4013 GCA_035936675.1 Gemmatimonadales bacterium | reverse complement strand
CGAAGTCTCCCGAGGAGATCGCTCGCGAGGGTGAGTCCCGGGCCCTCACGGCTCAACCGGTCTATCGTTTCAGTCCCACCGCATACGACTCCTCCCTTGCCGCGGCCCGCGGTTTCTTCGCCGACCTCGAGCGCGCCGCGGCCAAGGGAACAGACTCGCTCCAGAAGGTCGTGGCGTCCACGGTGCGGCTGGGCCCGGACGAGACCAAGTATCTGGCCGACTCCACCAGCCGCCGGCAACTCCAGGAGGTCTTCACCCACTTTCTGGCCGAAGGGCTGTCGCGCGGCGTCGCGGACGCGGGAGGCATCAGAGGCGAGGTGAGCCGGGTGATCGCGCTCCGGCGGGGCGAGACGGAGCGTATTGTACCCCGGGATTCGATCCTCACCTTTGCCGATCTGATGGAGCAGGCCGAGGCGGCCGGCACCAACCTTCCGACCGCGGTGGGGCAGCGCACCCTGCGCCGCCTGGTCGGCGCGTTCTATCACCCAACCATCGTGCTCGATCCGCTCGTCACCGCCGCCCGGCGGGAGCAGCTGCGGGGCAGTGTGGACCCGTTGAAATATTCGGTCCGCACCGGTGAGCGGATCGTTCGGGCCGGCGAGCCGGTGACCGAGGAGGCGCGCGCGAAGCTGATCACCCTGCGCGAGGAGCAACGGCGGCGCGGCACCGGCGGGCTGGCAATCCGGAGCGGGGCCGGGGCGCTGCTCTACAACACCCTCGTCCTCAGCGCCTTCTGGCTGCTGATCATGTTCTACCGCCGCGAGAGCTACTCCCACCTGCGGGAAATGGTGTTCTTCGCGGCGCTGTTCGCGGTCGTCGTCCTGATGACCGCGGTTCTCACCGACGTGTTCCCCGGGCGGCCTGAGCTGATCCCCATACCCTTCGTGGCCATTCTGGTCACCATGCTGTACGAGGGGCGCACCGGAGTCTTCGCGGCGGTGATCCTCGCGATCTTGCTCGATGGTCAGTGGGCCCTGCGGGAGAGCTATACCCTGTTCTTCGGGCTGGTGGGGGGCGTGGCCGGCGCCATTGGGATTCGGGTGGTGCGCCGTCGGCGCCACCTCTACGTGACGATCGGCGTAGTGGCTGGGGCCGAGATTCTGGCGACCATCGCCGTCGGCCTCACCCAGGGCTGGTCCACCAGCACCATCGTCGGCAGCTGCCTGTTGGACATCGTCATCGCGCTTGCCAGTGCGGCGCTCGCGATGATCGTGATGCCGGTGGCCGAATCGGCCACCCGGATCACCACTGATCTGACGCTGCTCGAGCTCTCCGATCTGGGCCGGCCGCTGCTCCGCAGGCTCGCGCTCGAGGCCCCGGGAACCTGGGCCCATAGTCTGGCCATGGCCAACCTCTGTGAGTCGGCCTGCAACATCATCGGAGCCAACGGCCTGCTGGCCCGGGTTGGCTGCTATTATCACGACATCGGGAAGCTCGCCAGCCCCGGACACTTCGTCGAGAATCAGGGCGGCGGACCCAACCCCCACGACCAGATGCGCCCCCAGGATTCGGCCCACATCATTCAGAGTCACGTCCGCGATGGGTTGGCGCTGGCCGAAGCAGCCGCGCTGCCGGAAGTCGTCAAAGCCTTTATTCCTGAACATCATGGCACCACCTACATCACCTACTTTCTTAGCATAGCAAGGGGCCTCGACCCCGATGGCCGGGTGGATCCGGCAGATTTTCGCTATCCCGGTCCCCGGCCGCAGTCGGCCGAGACGGCAGTGGCCATGTTGGCCGACTCCGCCGAGGCCGCCATCCGGGTCCTGGGCAATCCGACTCCCGAGGCGGTGCGCACCGCCATCGAGCACCTGGTGCAGCAGAAGCTCGGATCGGGCCAGCTGGACGATGCTCCCCTCACGCTGCGGGATCTGGACCGGATCAAGCGCGAGTTCGCCCGGGTGATGTCGGGGACCTATCACAAACGGATCGGCTACCCCCGTGCCAGCGGTGGGATCGCGCCGGAATTCCAGTCAGTCGAGCGTGAGTGAGGTGGTGGTGAACGGCCGCCGGCTGCCATTGTCGCGCGCGCTCGTTCGTCGCGTGGTTCGGGCCGTACTTCGGGCCGAGCGCCGCGACGCGCTCATCTCCGTCACCTTCCTCGGCCGCGATTCGATGCAGCGGCTCAACGCGGAGCACAAGGGGCGCAACTGTCCCACCGACGTGCTCGCATTTCCGCTGGCCGATCCCTCCGGGCAAACCATCGGCGACGTGTACATCTGTTCCTGGGTCGCCCGGCAGGAGGCGCGGGCCCGGGGGATTTCGCTGCGGGAGGAGCTGATCCGGCTGGTGGTGCACGGAACGCTTCACGCGCTGGGGCGGGAGCATCCCGAGGGACCGGACCGTACCCGCTCAGCGATGTGGCGCCGGCAGGAGCGCTACGTGGAGGCGCTCGCATGATCGCCATGCTGCAGCTCTTCATCGCGCCCCTCGTGGCGGCGTTGCTGACGCTATGGGCTGCCTGGCTGGCGCTCGCGGCGGAGTCGGACGCCGATCTTCCACGCGCCCTGAGCGGGCAGCTCGGGTCCGCCAGCGGCAGCGGAACCTTGTCGAGGAACCTCCACATCGCCCACCTCGCCCTGCTGGTGCTCGCGGGCGCTGCGGCCGGCGCGGCTGTGGCGTGGTGGGCGTGGTCGCCTGCGGTAGGGCTTCTCCGTCTGATCCTCGCTGTGCTTCTGGTCTGGGTGCTCGGTGACCTGCTGCCCCGTCTGCTCGCCGCCGTCGCACCCGAGCTCACCGTACCTGCCCGGCGCGCGGCCGCGGCTACACTGGTGCCGTTCCGTCCGCTGCTTCGGCTCGCCACCTGGGCCGATGACCGGGCCCGAGCCCGGGCCCCGTCCCGCACGACCCGGCAGGCGGGTACGGCTCAGCGCGACATGCTCCTGGGTGTGTTCTCCCTCGCCGACACCGCGGTCGCCGAAGTCATGACACCGCGGATCGACATCATTGCGGTGGACACCGCGGTCGAGCGGGACGAGGTGGTGAAGACGCTCCGCAGCTCGGAGCACGCGCGGCTGCTGGTCTACGATGGTCATCCCGACGCGGTCGTTGGGGTGATCTACGCCAAGGACATACTCGCGATCGGTCCCGAGGATCCGCGATCCTGGCGCGCGTTGATCCGGCCGGCGGCATTCGTGCCCGAGGGAAAGACGCTCGACCGGCAGGTGCGCGACTTTCAACGGGGACCGAGTCATCTCGCGGTCGTAGTAGACGAGTTCGGCGGGACGGCGGGGATCGTGACGCTGGAGGACATTCTGGAGCAGATCGTGGGCGAGATCCAGGACGAATACGACACCGACGAGGTGGCCCCGATTCAGGCCGTGAGCGAGGATCAATGGCGCGTGGAGGGTGGTGTCGCCCTCTCCGAGCTGGAGTCCGCGCTCGGTCACAGCTTCGATCGGGATGACGTGAGCACTGTTGGAGGACTGGTGCTGGCGGAGTTCGGCCGGGTGCCGCGCTCCGGTGAGACCATCGACGTCGAAGGCTACCGTCTGGTCGTGGAGCACGTCGTTCGCCGGCGGGTGAAGCGGATTGCGGTGCATCGGCCGCCGGTGGAGGCGTCGGTGACGCCATCGGAGCGGGCCGCCCGATGATCTGGCTTGCCGTCATGCTGGGCGTCGCCCTTACCACCTTCGGCGCCATTGCCGGAGCGGCGCTCATTACCGTGAGCCGGGCCGAGCTGACCCTCGCTGTCGGTCGCCGCCTGAGGGGCACGTCCTCCTCGCTCGCCGGTCTGGCCCAGATCGACAGCTATCTCACCGCCGCGTCCGCCACGACATCACTCGGCGTCTTGCTCCTGGGCGCCGCCGTTCCCGGCCTTCTGGCTGGCGCCAGCGCACCCCGCTTCGTGGTGGCTGTGACGCTGCTCGCCGTGCCCTTGGTGCTGTTTGCGGCCTACCTCGTTCCCCGATGGCTCACCCAGCCGCGAGCCGAAGGCGTAGCCGACCGGGTCATCCCAATCCTCCGTCCCTGGTCCCGAATTCTCGGGTTGCTGCTGCCCGCCCGCATGGCCA
>DASYVW010000480.1:0-2152 GCA_035936675.1 Gemmatimonadales bacterium | reverse complement strand
CACTGGGGGAGTCATGCGGGAGAACACCGCTCACCCGAGTTGCTCGCAGACGTCGAATCGCTGCGCCGGCGTATCGGTAGTCGCCCCGCGCGGCACGCCACGTCGCCAGCACGCAGAGACTCTCGAGCTGTCGTCGCGCTGGTTCGCCCCGGGTAGCGGTGCCGGCAGCGTGTGGCGCCAGTTGCCGCGCGGCGTCTACAGCCCCGCTGGTGTCACCTCCCCAATAGAGCGCTTCCTCAACTCGCGACCGGAAAGCCGGCCTCGACGTATCATCGACTCCGCTAAGGGCGACGAGCGCATCGT
Organism: Gemmatimonadales bacterium; assembly: GCA_035936675.1. GTDB lineage: Bacteria > Gemmatimonadota > Gemmatimonadetes > Gemmatimonadales > GWC2-71-9 > CAVVWJ01. Next base: position 1,849 of record DASYVW010000480.1, on the reverse strand, counting down.
GGGGCCGGCCACCGTTCAGGGCGACCACGCCGCGAAGCAAGACGGCGGCCTGGGGATAGCTGGCCCGGGTGTACAGCTGCGCGGAGCGAACGTAGTCCTGAGCTGCCACGCCGGTCGACGAGATGAACGCAAAGATCAACGCGAACGCTCGGGGGTCTATCTGTGGCGAATCGGCCCAGAAGGCACGCCGCGCCGAGTCGCTCAGGGTGACCGCCCGATGCCAGCGGAGGTACCATCCCTCCCTGCTCGTCGAATCCGCAGCGAGCCCCTGCGCGACAAGCCGGCGTACCGCCGCGGGGTCGCCGTTTGCTTGGGCAATCTCGACCATATGGACCAGCGGCTCCGCCCAGATGGGCGAGCGCTCGGGGACCAACGGATCGGCTGCGCTTGCCGAGTCAATTGCCCAGCCGCGTTTGAAGGTCTCAGCGGCTAGTCCCAGAGGGTCATCCAGCCCGAACAGCGTGCCGTAATGGAAGTAGGCATCAGCCAGTCCGTACCAGGTCTCGGCCCGGTCGGGGTAAGCGCTCGCAGCTGCTTGCCATCTCTGGAACAGTTCGGGGCCGGTGGGGAGTGGGCCGGCCAAGTTGTCCAGCAACGCCCGGTCGGCCGGGCCGAGCTGCTCCCGGCCGGCAAACGCCAGGCGCGCCCCCCGTTCAGGATCCTCACCGCCCCTGCCGGTGAACCAGACCGACACATTCACCAGCTCCAGTGCGGCCAGGGCGAAGGTGGAGTCCAGGAAGGTCGTCCTGATTCCGCGCGAAACCTTCCGGAGCACGCGCCACACAGTACGCATCATCGCTCTCCGGGCACTGAATCCGCTGCGCACCGGGCCGATCCTGCGGCTCCGGAGACAATGCATCCGTCTCCGGCGACGCATCCCTTCGGTTCGCTCGGGGCAGACATCGCCGCCCCGGCGATTCTGTACAAAACGCTTGGGCAGGTTTTGTCGATATACTCGTGCATATGGTTCCACTTTTCGAGGTGGGACTGAAAAAGTTGGCACACTCTCTGCGTTTTCCTTTTCTCGCCCGAGATCACACCGGGACACTCGAGGTGAAGTCAACTATCGATCGCCGGCGGACCGGTGGCCTGTCCGGCTCAGGCAGAGAGTGTGCCTTATGAAAGCCACGATCCGTAGGACGATTGAAATGAGTAACCGGGTGCTGAATTTCAGCCGGGCCCACCCGGACCCGAGCCCGGGCTACTCCGCGGCGCTCGCGCGGCTCGAGAAGAGCCTCGCCGAGGCAGATGCGCTCGCCGCACGCCAGCGAGACGGGATCAATGCAGTCCGTTCGGCGACCAGCCAGAAGCGCGTGTTGCGGCGGAAGATGCGTCGCACTCAGCTGGTCCACCTCGCGCGCGTGGCCGAGTCGGCGGCCAAGGACGTTCCCGATATCGCGCAGAAGTTCCTGCTCACCCGGGAGGCGGTTCCCTACCTCGCATTCCGGACTGCCGCCCGGGGAATGTCGGCCGAAGCGCAGAATCAGAAGGAGATTCTGGTCAAGTATGGACTCCTCGACTCGGTGCTCCAGAGCCTGTCCCAATCACTGGATCAGTTCGATCAGGTGGTAGAGCAGGGGAGTGATGGGCGCCGAAACCATGTTGGAGCCAGCGCCGAACTATCCGCCGTGGCCGAAGAGCTCACCCAGATCGTACGGCTCATGGATGGGCTTAACCGCTACCGCTTCGCCGAGGACGCCGACTCGCTGGCGGGATGGGAAAGCGCCAGCAACGTCATCGGGCCGCCGAGGGCGGGCGGGCAGGTGGTGGACACCGGGAAGGCTGCTGATGGCAGTAAAGGTGTAGATCATGCCGCGTAGGCCGGGAATGTCATCCTGAGCGTAGCGAA
>DASYVW010000479.1:0-4147 GCA_035936675.1 Gemmatimonadales bacterium | reverse complement strand
CCGGTCCGGGTGGCGTTGACCGGATCCACCGTGTCGGAGCCGGTCAACGAGCTTCTGGCGGTGGTCGGGCGCGAGCGGAGCCTGCGCCGGCTCGACGAGGTGGCGCGAAAGTCCGGGGGAGTGTGAGCGCAGCGTGAGGCGGAGCCCACTTTGGCTTATCGCCGTGGCGGTTGCCGCCGGCTGCGCCAAGACGCCTCCTCCAGCTCCGCCCCAGCCCTCAGGCGAGCGGCCCGATTCACTGGTGCTCCCCCCTTCCCCGCTGCTGGAGCCGACTCCGCTCCCCCCACCCCGGCTCTATGTGCCGGTGCGTCTCGCCTTCACCGGAGACATCAACCTCGGGACCGCCACGCTGGAGGATGGGATCCCGCCCGACAGCGGGCGCGGTCTGCTGGACTCCGCACGCCCGAGCCTCTCCGGTGACCTGGTCGTGGGAAACTTCGAGGGAGTGCTAGCCGACACCGGCACCTCGACCAAGTGCATCATCGTGAAGCCCCCGCCCAAGCGTCCGCGCAAGAAATCCAAACCGCGGCCTCCCGAGCCGCCGACAATCCGCCGCAACTGCTACGCCTTTCGTACCCCGACCGTCCTGGCTCCCCGGCTGGTGGAAGCCGGCTTCACCCATCTGAACCTGGCGAACAACCACTCCAACGATCTCGGTGCGCCCGGCCGCGAATCTACCGAGCGCACGCTCGACAGCCTGGGACTCCGGCTCTATGGTCCCCTGGGTCGGATCGTGGTGGACACTATCCGACGGGGTGACAGTCTCACCACCGTCGGCCTCATCGGGTTCACCACCTACCCCTTCGCCTACGATCTGCTGGACATCGAGCGGAGCCAGGCGGTGGTAGACTCGGTGCGTCCGCTGGTGGATCTACTCATCGTGACCTTTCATGGCGGCGCAGAAGGAGTCAACGCGCAGCACACCGGCGAGGTCGCCGAGTCGCTGGGAAAGGAGCCTCGCGGGGAGTTGCGCCGCTGGGCACGCGCAGTGATCGACGCCGGCGCTGATGCGGTCATCGGACACGGTCCCCACGTGCTTCGAGGGATGGAGTTCTACCGCGGCCGGCTCATTGCGTACTCGCTCGGCAATTTCCTCACCTACCGCGGCTTCAACCTGGACGGCCCACTGGGAATCACCGGCGTACTGCGACTCGAGTTCGCCGTAGATCGCACGCTCCGTCGCGCGCGACTCGTGCCCATGGTGCAGCTCCCCAGACGCGGCCCCGCGCCCGACCCGGACGGGGCGGCCATCCAACTGGTTCGAACTCTTTCGAGGGAGGACTTCGGGCCTACGGCGGCGCACATCTCGGCTTCGGGCGAAATCACTCCGCCTCCGGGCGCGTCCGGCGACAACTAGACTCTAGACTTACGGGATAAGCGGCTTCTCCGGCGGCGGGGCGGTTCGCTGGTTCTTCTCGAACTCGCGCTCCTTCTCTTTGCGGATGCGGATCTCCCGGATGACCTTCTTGAACTCCTCCATGGTCTCGGCCCGCCGGGCGGCATAGAGGAGGTCGGCTCGTAGATCCATCAGGTGGTTGTAGGCCCGGTTCTGGTCGATGTTACCGGCCGGTATCGGCAGCAAGGCCAGAACCACTGCCGGTATCTTGAGTCCCGCGATGTAGATGTTCTTCGAGTCCAGCCCGAATTTCTTTCCCGCAATTTCGGTGGTCCAGCTGGGAAGCGCCTGATTCTTGCTGGCCGGATCGTTCGCGATGGAGTCCAGATACTGCTGCACGATCGCCGTGACCGCGCTGTCCACCAGCTCGGCGCGGCTCTTGGTCAGCCGTTGCGCCAGCTCGCGCGGGGGAAGCGGCAAGGGACGAACCCAGAGCCGGCCCTGAGCCAGGCCAGGCCCGAGCCGGCCCAGTGGAGCTTGCTCCTTCGGAGCGGCTCCGCCGGTGTCGGCGAGCGGAGGCACTGGCCGAACCGGCTTGGGGAGAACCCGCACCGCCTGGCGATCCGGCAGCTCAGGCCGGGAAGCCTTCGGCTCCGACCGGCCGCTCCGAGCCTGGGGCAGCGCCTGCGCGCGACGCTCTCCCACTGCCTGAGGGAGATCGTAGAACATGGGAACCTGCTCATGCCCCTGTGCCGACGCCGCGAGCACGATCAACTGACGGGGCAGCGGCGGCACGCTGGGTAGTCGGCCACTTACCCAGCCGAAGAGTAGAACGGAATGCGCCGCGACGCTGGCCACGATCGCGATCCATGGCCACGGCCGGCGCTTCGGCAGCCCGAGGTCAAACAGTGGTTGCAACCGGTCCCCTCCGTACCCGCTCGAGCGCTCCGCCGAGCCGTTCGGCGGCCGTTCGTAACCGCTCCGCACCAACCGTCAATGCGATCCTAAAGAAGCCCTCACCCGCCGGGCCAAAGGCGCTACCCGGCAGCACGACGACTCCAGTCTCCTCCAAGGCCAGCTTGGCGAAGGAGGCAGAGGCAACGCCGGGCGGCAGCGGCACCCAGAGATACATCGCCGCCTTGGGTGACTCCACCCTAAAGCCGGCCTGCAGCAAGGCGCTGACCGCCGCATCCCGACGCCGCTGGAGCTCGCTCCGGATTGGCGCCACCAACTCTTCGCCCCGGTCGAGCGCTGCCGCGCCCGCCTTCTGAACTGCGAGGAACGGTCCCGTGTCCACGTAGGACTTTACCCGGGTCAGGGCACCGATCAGCTCCGCCCGGCCGGCGGCAAACCCCAGGCGCCACCCCGTCATCGAGTAGCTCTTGGACAACGAGAAGAACTCAATGGCCACCTCATCGGCCCCGGCAATCTCGAAAATGCTGGGAGCCCGGTACCCGTCGAACGTCAAGTCGCAGTACGCGTTGTCGTACGCGAGCAGGATTCCGTGGGCCCGGCACACGGCGACGGTCCGTTCAAGATACGCCACCGTCGCCACGGCCGCTGTCGGATTATTGGGATAGTTGACGAATACGATTTTGGCGCGCCGGAGAGTCTCTTGCGGGACCTGGTCCAGCTGCAGGAGGAAGCCGTTCTCCGGCAGTAGCGGCGCGATGTATGGATCGGCCCCGGCGAGCAGGGCGCCGCCAAGATAGGCCTGATACCCTGGTTCCGGGACGATCGCCACGTCGCCCGGATTGATGACCGTGAGCGGCAGGTGAGACAAGCCCTCCTTCGATCCTATTAAAGGCAGTGTCTCGGTGGCGGGGTCGAACCGGATCCCGAAGCGGCGCTCGATCCATCGAGATGCCGCCTGGCGAAACTCGGGCAGTCCCTGCTGAAATCCGTACTTGCTCATGGCCGGATTTTGGAGCGCCGCGGTCAACGCCTCGATCGCCGGGACTGGAGGTGGGGTGTCGTTGTCCCCAGCCCCCAGATCGATGACGTCCACTCCGGCCTCGATCAGCCGGCGCTTGAGGGTCGGTATCTCGGCGAGAGGATACCCCGGCAGACTCAGAAGGCGCTCGCTGAAGCGGATCATGGGTTCTCGGCCCGGACCGGGTTGGACAGGATACCTACACCCGTGATTTCGACCTCGACCACGTCACCATGGTGGAGCGGCGCAGTTCCCGCCGGGGTTCCGGTCGCGATCAGGTCCCCGGGCTCGAGCGTCATGATCCCGCTGACAAACGACACCAGCTCCGGGATCGAGAAATGCATGTCGGTGGCCTTGGCACGCTGGCGCTCCGCCCCATTGACCCGGCAGAGAAGCTCGAGCCCCCGCCAATCCAGCCCGCTGACCACTCGGGGCCCGACCGGACAAAAGGTGTCGAACCCCTTGGCCCGCCCCCACTGCCCATCGACTTTCTGAAGATCGCGGCAGGTGACGTCGTTGACGCAGGTGAAGCCCCCGATGGCGCGCTCCGCCGCGTTTGGATCGGCGTTTCGGATCCGCTTGCCGATGACTACCCCGATCTCCGCCTCGAACTCCACCCGCTGGGAGACGTCCGGCAGCACAATGGTCTCACCCGGGCCGATGAGCGCCGTCGGCGGCTTGAAGAAGATGATGGGCACAGCGGGCATCTCGTTGCCCAGCTCGCGCGCGTGCTCGATGTAGTTCCGGCCGATGCCGATGATCTTTGCCGGCCGCAACGGCATCATACGACGGCACCGATGCCTTGGCGGGCGAAGAAGTCCTCGCACTTGGTACGCACCTGGGCCCAGCTGCCTACGACCCGCTCGGCTCGGGGCAGG
>DASYVW010000478.1:0-1908 GCA_035936675.1 Gemmatimonadales bacterium | reverse complement strand
CGCGCAAAAGACCAACAGCGGCAGATGGTCCGAACCATCAACCGGCGACACCTTGCTATCCACAAGCTGGTCGGGCGACCGTCACGTGCTCCCTCCGGGAACCTAGGGCGCGAGGGTAGCAGCTTGCCGCCGCGGTCCCCGTAGCCGCAGTTTCACCAGTCCTACTTTGTTTGGATAATGAACCCAAATCGGATGCCCTTACTGGGCTCTTCGCTGTTTTCAGTGGGTTACTCAGCGTGATGGCATGTCGGAAGTTACTCAGCGTGATGAGATGTAGGCGGGTGTGGGGTTGGTGAGGGTGGGGAGTTGGAGTTTGGCTGCGGTGAGGTAGACGATGGTGATCATCTTGGTTTTGTTGCGGTAGCCCCGGGCGCGGGCCTTGGCGGCTTGGACGAGTGAGTTGATGCCTTCGAGTAGGCCGTTGGTCAGGTGGTTTGTGTGCCAGGCGATGATGCCGTCCCAGTGCTTCTCGACCAGGACGACGAAGTCTTTGATGGGGTGGAGGCGGGAGCGTTTCGCGCCGTAGCACCAGCGGCGCAGGTACTCGGGGGCGTAGCTGGGGTGCTGGTCGTAGAAGGCCTGGAAGTCCTCCCGCCAGCGCAGCGCCCTCGCGGTGGCGAGCTTGGTCGAGGGGCGCATCAGCTGGTGGAGCTCGGCTTTCTGCTTGACCGAGAGGTTCGAGAAGTTCTTGAGCCACAGCCAGCGGGTGTGCTTGAGCTCGGGGCGGGTCGTGACCTCGGTCCGGCGGACCGCATCGACCGCTTCGCCCAGCTTGGCGGCCAGATGGAACTTGTCGAAGGTCATCGTCGCGTTCGGCAGATGCGCCCTGATTCCGGAGATGAACGCGGTGCTCATGTCGGAGCTGGTGTCAGTGATTTTCTTCGGGTCACCACCGTGGTCGGCCAGGTCAGCGGCGAAGCGGGCCACGGTAGCCGCGTTTCGCCCCTCGGTGGCGAACAGCACCCGGGCCGCCACCATGTCGGCGAAGATGCTGATGTAGTCCTGGCCTTTGCGGGCCGACGTCTCGTCCATGCCGACCTTGCGGACCCCAGAGAAGTCCTCCTGGTCGCGGGCCGCACCCACGTGGTGCTCCACGATCCGCCAGATCCGGGTGTCATGCTCCCGGGTCATCGCAGCGACCTTCGAGATCGGCATCGCCGCGGCGAAGCTGCACACCAGCGCCTCGAACAACAGCGTGAACCCCGACCCCGGACGCGCCCAGGGCACACTGACCTGCCGCACCCCGTGCTCCGGACAGCGCACCCGCGGCAACCGGGCATGCAACACCGCCCGATGCTGGAAAAAGTCCAGATGCCGCCACGTCTTGTCCACCGTGTCATGCACCGCACACCCACCCTGCACGCAATCCTTGGCCGGACACCCGAACCGAGCACCACGCTCAAAACCCAGATACAGATCCAACTGAGTCGCCTCGGCGTCGAACTCGCTGCGTGTCACCCGCCACGGCCCGCTGAGCCCCAACGCCGCCGTGAACAACCCCAGCTCATCCATACCCCAGCGACCCCCTGCTACACGACCATCACGGACAGTCACGCAGCCAACGAAACAATCACCCCCTCGTCAACCCGCCACGCCGAGACCACATCCACTTGATCACCAAACCCACTCGATACAGCGAGGAGCCCATTGCCGCCCGCGATCAGGCCGTCGCGGACGCTGTCGCCGACGTCGCGGACCAGGTCGGAGCCACATCGGCGCAGGTCGCGCTGGCCTGGACGATGAGCCGGTCCCGGCTGGTGCACCCGATTGTGGGTGCCCGCTCGGCCGCTCAGCTGCTCGACAACCTCGGCGCGTTGCAGGTCGTGTTGACGCCGGAGCTGCTGGCCGACCTCGAGGCGGCCACGCAGTTCCAGCTCGGTTTCCCGCACGACTTCATCGAGGAGACGA
>DASYVW010000477.1:0-8743 GCA_035936675.1 Gemmatimonadales bacterium | reverse complement strand
TGAAGAAGACGATGCCTGCGTTCGGCGCGTTGACGAAACCGTTGATCGAGAGGCCGGGGAACTGCACCGCGCTCTCGACGCCCGGCTGCTTGCGGCCGATCTCGGACATCTGACGGATGACCCGCTCGGTGCGATCGAGCGTCGCCGCGTCGGGCAGCTGGGCGAACGCGACCAGGTACTGCTTGTCCTGCGTCGGTACGAAGCCGTGCGGCACCTTGTTGAACCCGAGCAGGGTGAGTGCCAGGAGCCCGGCGTATACGACGAGCGCGATGCCGCTCTTCCGCAAGACCCGACGCATCGCGCCGCCGTAGCTGTTGGAGCCGCGGGAGAACGCCCGATTGAACGGCCGGAAGAGCCAGCCGAGCCCGCGATCCAGCAAGCGAGTGAGGCCGTCCTTCGGCGCGCCGTGCGGCTGGAGCAGGATCGCGCTGAGGGCCGGCGACAGGGTGAGCGAGTTGATCGCCGAAATGACGGTGGAGAACGCGATCGTCAGCGCGAACTGCCGGTAAAACTCGCCGGTCAGGCCGCTCAGGAACCCCACCGGCACGAACACGGCGCACAGCACCAGCCCGATCGCGATGATCGGCCGGCTCACCTCGTCCATTGCCTTGTGGGCGGCGTCCCGCGGCGAGAGGCCGGCCTCGATGTTACGCTCCACGTTTTCCACGACCACGATCGCGTCGTCCACCACGATACCGATGGCGAGCACCAGTCCGAACAATGAGAGCGTATTGATCGAGAACCCGAACATCAGCAGGATGGCGAACGTACCCACGATCGACACCGGCACCGCCACCAACGGAATGATCGAGGCTCGCCAGGTCTGGAGGAACAACACGACCACCAGGACCACGAGGAGGATCGCCTCGAAGAGCGTCTTGACGACCTCCCGGATCCCGTCCCGCACGTTGATCGTGGGGTCGTACACGATCCGGTACTCCACTCCCTGCGGGAAGTTCTTCTTCAACTCTTCCATCGTGGCGCGAACGGTGCTCGAGAGCTGTAGCGCATTCGAGCCCGGCGCCTGGAAGATCCCGATGCCGACAGCTTCCTTTCCATCCAGCATCGAGCGGAGCGCGTAGTCGCCCGCGGCCAACTCGAGCCGGGCGACGTCGCGGAGGCGGGTGGTCTCGCCGTCCGCGCCGGTCTTGAGGATGATGTCGCCGAACTCCTCTTCATTAGTCAGGCGGCCGCGCGCATTGATGCTGAGCTGGTAGTCCACCGGCACCGGCATCGGCGGCGCGCCGACCACGCCCGCCGCAACCTGGACGTTCTGCTCTCGTATGGCGTTCACCACATCGGTCGCCGACAGACCCCGGGCCGCGACCTTTCCCGGGTCGAGCCACACCCGCATGGAATAGTCGCCGCCACCGAAGACCTGGACCTGGCCGATGCCCGGGATCCGCGCGAGGACGTCCTTGACCTGGAGCAGGCCGTAGTTCCGCAGGTACGTGATATCGTACCGGTTGTCCGGCGAGAGCAGGTGCACCACCATGATGAAGTTGGGCGAGCTCTTGATCGTCGTGACGCCGAGCTGGCGCACCTCATCCGGCAGGCGCGGCAAGGCCTGACTCACCCGGTTCTGCACCTGCACCTGCGCCAGGTCGGCGTCGGTGCCGACCCGGAAGGTCACGGTGAGCGTGAGCACACCGTCCGACGTCGCCTGCGACGACATGTAGAGCATGTTCTCGACGCCGTTGATCTGCTCCTCGAGTGGCGTCGCCACCGCCTCCGAAAGCACCCGGGGATTGGCACCCGGATAGATCGCCCGGACCACGACCGACGGGGGCACGACCTCGGGGTACTCACTCACCGGCAGCCCGAACATCGCGATCAGGCCGCCGATGAAGATGACGATCGACAACACGGCCGCGAAGATCGGCCGGTCGATGAAAAACCGGGAGAATCGCATCGGCTAGCGCTCCGCGACCGGCGTAACGGAATCAGGCACCATCGCCGCCAGCGTCGGAGCGACCTTCATACCGGGCCGGACCCGCATCAGGCCGTTTACGACAATGCGCTCCCCCGGCTTGAGACCGGAGGTGACGATACGGAGGCCGTCGGTCAGCCTCCCCGGCACGATCGGCCGATAGGCGAGCGTATCACCCGGTCCAACCACCAGCACGAACTTGCGGTCCTGGTCGGTGCCGATGGCGGCGTCGCGCACGAGCGTCGCGTTCATCTTCTCGGTGCCGACCAGCTTGACGCGGGCGAAGAGCCCCGGCGTCAGGGCCCGGGAGCGGTTGGAGAAGACCGCGCGGGTCCGGATCGTCCCGCTACGGGGATCGACCTGGTTATCCACGAAGTCGAGACGCCCCTGGTGCGGAAACCCGGACTCATTCGCCAGCCCGAGATAGACGGGCAGCCGCGCCGTCCGCCAGTTGGTTCCGCCCGAGGTCCTCGCGCGACTGGCATATCGCAGATAGGTCTGCTCGTCGCTGTCGAAATAGAGATACATGGAGTCGACCGAGACGACGGTGGTGAGCACTGCACCGGCCGGCGGCCCCGCCTGGACCAGATTGCCGGCAGTGACCAGCGCGTTACTCACCCGCCCGGCAATCGGAGAACGGACCCGGGTCCAATCCAGATTGAGACGCGCGGTCTGCACCGCGGCTTCAAGGGCTCGGACCTGCGCCCCACCCTGGACCTCCGCGCTGGTCCGGCTATCGAACTCTTCCCGCGAGATCGCTTGCATATCCACCAGCTTGCCGGCTCGCTGGACTTCGCTCTTGGCCAGCGACGCTGCCGAGCGGGCCGACTCCAGCTCCGCCTCGGCGCGAGCCAAGTCGGCTTCATACGGTCGCGGATCGATCTCGAACAGGACCTCGCCCTTCTTCACCTCTTTCCCTTCGGCGAAGGTGACCCGCTTGATGTAGCCGGAGACCCGGGGATGGATCTCCACCTGGTCCACTGCCTCGAGCCGGCCGGTGAACTCGTCCCATTCGGTGATTTCACGCTCGGGTACCTCGGCCACAGTGACCGCCTGCGGCTGGGGCGCGGCGGGCGGCTCCTTCTTGCCACCCACGGCCAGGGCCGCGAGGGAAAGACCAGCCAGTGAGAGAACGCCAGTTACTGCGAGTCGCCGGTTCTGCATGTTGCCTCCAAAAGGATCCACCCTCGGTTCGTCTATACTTATGTCGTCGTTTGAGCGGAGCCGGATTCGACCGCCGGCAGGCCCGAGCTCTTGCTTGTTACAGAACTGGTACGACAGTTCTACAACAATTGAACTCTCACTCGGGCAAAAAAGTTGCCCTGCCACCCGCATTCATCAATTGGGCGACAGGGCGCCTCTATTCTCCGCTGGTTCGCCGCAGCAGCTCGGCGGTGTAAGCCTCCAACGTGTCGCGCCGCACCTCACAGTTGAGAAACTGCCCGTCGCGGTGCGCGTCCACCAGCCCCGCGCGCACTAGTTCCTTAATGTGGAACGAGATGGTCGCCTTGGACACCGGAAAATCCTTCCGTAACTGCTGGCAGCCGCATTCTTCTTCGCTTGCAATCGCCTGCAAGAGCGCCATGCGCCTCGGATCCGCCAGTGCTTTGGCGACGAGCTCGAATTGCTTGTCGGTCAGCTGGGGCCCCACGGCAGTCTTTTTCACAGTTCAATGGTTATCGAACTGTCTTACTTTGTCAAGACCCCGGCTTCCTCGTCGTTCACGAATAGGAGGATAGACCCGGCTGAACCCGCAGTCTTGGACGTCCGTGCCGTACGAGAACTGTCTTCCGGCTATCAGGAGGGGCACCTCACTCCGAACTCAGGGTAACCGGTTCCTCCATCCCCGGCCTCAGGTGCGGGTTGCGCGCCAGCAGGCGACCGCAGGTGTTCCAGCGGAGGATGGCTTCGTCGTTCCCGGCCGGCCGCTGGGACTCCGCCTTCTCGTACCAGCTCATCGCCTCGCGGAGCCAATGGTAGGCCATCTCCCCCGATTTCGGGGCACCGGCCCGAAGCTGCGCTTTGCCGCATCGCTCGCAGATGATTCCGGCGTAATACGCGCGCTTGTACTCGCCCTGCAGACGGGGCAAGACTTCCCGCGCTCGACGGACGCCCTCAGTCGGCGCCAGGCCGAACTGATCGGTGATGGCCAACAGCAGCGTCACCAACGCCTGCTGGTTCTCGGGACTCACCGCCAGCACATCGAGGCAGATGCTCTCCGCCGAGGTAGGGTCATTGATGACCCGGTATCGCTCCGCCTTCTGCAGCGCGGCGGGAATGCCGTCTTGGGTGATCGGTTTGGGCTGGAAGTCCATGAGTCGAGAGTCTAGGGTCTAGGGTCTCCTACTAAAAATCTTCACCAACTTCCCCACCGGATCAAAGAACTGATCCACTACCCGCTCCTTGAGCGGGATGATGGCGTTGTCCGTAATCGTGATGTGCTCGGGACATACCTTGGTGCAGCACTTGGTGATGTTGCAGTAGGCAATTCCATGCGCCTGGCGCAGGTCCTCCACCCGGTCTTCCACGTCGAGGGGGTGCATCTCCAGCGCGGCCACATGGACCAGGTAGCGCGGTCCAATGAACTCCTCGTGGAGATGATGGTCGCGCAGTACGTGGCAAACGTCCTGGCAAAGGAAGCACTCGATGCACTTGCGAAACTCCTGGACCCGGTCCACGTCCGACTGCGCCATGCGCCAGGTACCGTCCGGCGCGTCCGGCGCGCGCGCCTTGAACGGCTTGATCCGTTGCTTCACCTGGAAGTTCCAGGAGACATCGGTCACCAGGTCCTTGATCGGCGGAAACGCCCGCATCGGCTCCACGGTGACCGGCTTGTCCAGGGGCAGCTCGCTGAGCCGAGTCATGCACATGAGCTTGGGCAATCCGTTCACCTCGGCGGAACAGGAGCCGCACTTGCCCGCCTTGCAGTTCCAGCGTACGGCGAGATCGTTGGCCTGATCGGCCTGTATCTGATGGATGGCATCGAGCACCACCATTCCGGGCGCGATGCTGGTGGTGTAGTCCACCAGCTTCCCGCCCTGGCGGTCGCCGCGCCAGACCCGGAACGTGGCCCGGCCGACCGGCTCCGGTTTGGCCTCGGGTGGCCGCCGTTCTTCGGCCGCACCGGTTTCGGCGAGGTCCGGCTGCATCGTCTCCGTTGTCACAGAGCCAGGGCTCGTCACGCTTGCTCCTGTATAATCCGCTTGAGCTCGGCCGGCATCTCGGTGATCGGCTCGCGAGAGAGCCGCATCCGGGCGTCTTCTCCCTTTCGGATCACTATGTTGAACGTCGCCCCCGCAGGATCTTTTTCCGGATAGTCCTCGCGGAAGTGGCCTCCCCGGCTCTCTCTCCGCTCGATGGCTGCACGGGTGATTGCCTCCGACACGGTGAGCAGGTTGGCCAGGTCCAGTCCGGTGTGCCATCCTGGATTGTACTCCCGGTTTCCTACCACGCCTACCTGGCGAGCTCGCTCCTTCAGACGATCGATGCCCATCAGCGCGCGTTTCATCTCCGGCTCGGTACGGACGATGCCGACCAGGGTCTGCATCATCGTCTGCAGCTCCTGCTGGACCTGATAGGGCCCCCCGCCACCGTCGCTCGCGCCCCGCTCGAATGGGGCAAGAGCACTACGAATGGCATCGTCGACCTCGGCAAGGTCGAGATCGCCGAGGCGGTGCGCCTGGGCGAATGCCGCCGCGAAGTCGCCGGCCCGCTTGCCGAAAACCAGGAGGTCCGAGAGTGAGTTGCCCCCGAGCCGGTTGGCACCGTGGAGCCCGGCGGCGCACTCACCGGCCGCAAAGAGCCCGGGCAGACTAGAGCTTTGGGTGTCGCCGTCCACCCGGATCCCGCCCATGATGTAGTGCGTTGTCGGGCCGACCTCCATCGGCGTCTCAGTGATGTCGATATCAGCGAGCTGCTTGAACTGGTGATACATGCTCGGAAGCTTCTTGATGATATGGCTCCGGGCATCTGACCGCTTGCGCTTGATCCAGGAGATATCGAGAAGGACCCCGCCATGGGGACTGCCACGGCCCTCGCGAACCTCTCGCAGGATGCAGCGGGCAACATGGTCGCGGGTCAGCAGCTCAGGCGGCCGCCGGGCATTCTTATCGCCCTGAGTATAGCGCCAGCCCTCTTCCTCGTTGTCCGCGGTCTGGCTCCGATAGTTCTCGGGGATATCGTCGAACATGAAGCGTTTGCCCTGCGAGTTCAGCAGGATGCCCCCCTCGCCCCGTACGCCTTCGGTCACCAGGATACCACGCACGCTGGGCGGCCAGATCATGCCCGTGGGGTGGAACTGCACGAATTCCATGTCCTGGAGCGCGGCACCGGCGTGATAAGCGAGCGCCTGGCCGTCGCCGGTGTATTCCCAGCTGTTACTGGTGATCGAATAGGCCCGTCCGATACCGCCGGTCGCGAGCACCACGGCCTTGGCGCGAAAAAGCCGAAATCGGCCCCGTTCGCGGTCGTAGCCCACCGCGGCGGACACCCTGCCACCGTCGGTGAAGAGTCGTAGAACGGTGCACTCCATGTGCACATCGATTCCCTGATGGATGCTGTGGTCCTGAAGAGTGCGAATCATCTCCAGGCCGGTCCTATCGCCGACGTGCGCCAGGCGAGGATACTTGTGCCCTCCGAAGTTGCGCTGGAGGATGCGGCCGTCCGGGGTGCGGTCGAAGAGGGCGCCCCATGCCTCCAGCTCCCGGACCCGATCGGGCGCTTCTTGCGCATGGAGCTGCGCCATGCGCCAGTTGTTCACGTACTGCCCGCCGCGCACGGTGTCGGCGAAATGCACCTTCCAGTTGTCCCGGTCGTCCACATTCGCTAGGGCGGCCGCGACCCCTCCCTCGGCCATGACGGTGTGGGCCTTGCCGAGCAGGGATTTACACACGAGACCCACCTTGGCACCCGCCGCGGACGCTGCGATCGCCGCCCGGAGCCCCGCACCGCCGGCGCCGATGACGAGAACATCGTGCTCGAAGGTTTGGTATTCAGTCACCAAATCCTCCAATCGGTCCAAACGCCCATCGAACACATCCGCACGTACAGATCCGCGAACGCCACCGAGAACAAGCTGGTCCACGCCCAACGCATGTGAGCGCGGTTGAAGCAGCTCGAGCAATCGTAGAGTCGCCGTCGTACCGGTGATCGCGAGAGCTGGTCGATATACCCGCCGATGACGTGACGCAGGGAGTGACAACCCAGTGTGTATCCGCCGAGCAGAATCACGTTGGCGGTGAGCACAAGGGTTCCAACTCCGACGCCGAATGACTGCTGACCGGTGGACGGGTCGGTGAACCACAGCGCCTGGTAGACATCGTGGGCGAGCACCACCAGGAAGAAGAGCGTGATGTACAGGAAGTAGCGGTGAATATTTTGAACGATCAGCGGAAAGGCAGCCTCGCCGCAATACTCTTTCCGGGGCTCGCCGACCGCACAGGCAGGGGGATCCGCCCAGAACGCCCTGTAGTACGCGCCGCGATAGTAGTAGCAGGTCAGCCGGAACAGCCCGGGAAACGGCAGGATCAGCAGCGCCGGCGAGTACACCAGCCAGCCCGGCCACCATCCCGGGTTGGGCCCGAACCAGGCGTGGGGCGAGCTGCCAAACAGCTCGGGGGAATAAAACGGAGAGAGGTAAGGGCCGTACGCGTAGTGCTCGCCCTGGAACGCGGCCCAGGTCGCGTAACAAATGAAGGTGGAGAGAAGCACGACGACGATGGCCGGCTGCAGCCACCACCAATCCTTGCGCATGGTCTCGCCGAAGCGGCGGCGGACTACCGGGAGCTGCGCGTGCGCCATTGCCGAATCCTTGCCTTGCTGGGCCCGGGTACGTTGAGCGGCTGTGAACCTATAATGTGTCACCTCGTAACATTTCGGCCAGACCGGTTGATCCCCGCTCACCCGCGATCAATATTGCGCTGCGTCCAGTAACCGCAGAAGGAGGCCACTATGGCACCGAAAGTAAACCCGAAACCCCAGGGCTATCACACCGTCACGCCGAGTATCGTCGTTCGAGACGCCCCGAAGGCGCTCGAGTTCTACAAGAAGGCGTTCGGCGCCGACGAGACCATGCGTATGCCTGGGCCGGACGGGAGCATCATGCACGCCGAGTTCCGGATTGGCGACTCGGTCCTCATGCTCAGCGA
Source organism: Gemmatimonadales bacterium (assembly GCA_035936675.1). Taxonomy (GTDB): domain Bacteria; phylum Gemmatimonadota; class Gemmatimonadetes; order Gemmatimonadales; family GWC2-71-9; genus CAVVWJ01. The sequence continues at coordinate 667 of DASYVW010000477.1, read as the reverse complement.
CGAGATGCCGGCCATGGGCTCCAAGAGTCCCAAGGCATATGGCGGGACACCGGTCAAGTTTTATGTCTACGTGGAAAATGTGGACGCGGCCTGGAAGCGCGCCATAGAGGCGGGTGCGAAGCAGGTCGTGCCGGTCCAGGATATGTTCTGGGGGGACCGCCTCGGGTGCGTGGAAGATCCCTTCGGTCACGCCTGGAACCTGGCCCAGCACGTGGGGGACCCGACTCCTGAGGAGATGAAGAAGGGTCAGGAGGCATTTTTCTCGAGCCTCCAGACCGCCTCGTAGGGATCAACCAAGAGAAAACTCGCCATCCGGCGTGGGCGGAAGGGCCACCTCTGCGGTGGTCCTTTTGTTTGCCTTCGTGGGAGCCTCTCAGAGGCGGCTAGCGCTTCTTTGTATTTCGCCGTAATCTCGTGACGTACACCGCGAAGACGTCAGTTCTCGGATCCAGAACCCGCGGCTGAAGTTCTCTGCCGGAGTAGGTACGGGTGATGCGAAGGGTACCTGCAGGACTCCCCCTCTTTTTGTCCTGGGCCGCCTCCACGGCCCTCCTGACCAACGCCTGCCAAGACAACTCACAATCACCGGCGTCACGGCCGGAAATTCCCCAGAAACCAGCACCAGAAAGCGGCGCGCTGGGCCCCATCGATCTGGTCTACGTCTGCG
>DASYVW010000476.1:0-2055 GCA_035936675.1 Gemmatimonadales bacterium | reverse complement strand
CAGGATGACAAGGCTGCGCTCAGAATGACAACGCTGCGGACGGAATGCGCCTGACTCTTCGAGCCAGCTTCGCCTTGATGGTCTGGGCTACACCGGCCGCCGGCCAGAGTGCGGACTCGCTCGCGATCACCGCACAGGAGCTCGGCGCTCGGCTGCGATTCCTGTCGTCCGACCTGTTCGAGGGGCGGTACCCCGGTACTCGCGGCGAAGCGCTGACCACCGGGTACCTCGTCAGCGAGCTACAGGGATTCGGGGTCCGCCCGGGGGCTTCACCCGTGGCTGGCGACACGATCGCTAGTTGGCTTCAGCCGGTCTCCATTCTCACCCACCAGCCCGACTCTACCTCTCCCAATACGGCGCGACTCAGCGGCCGCATCAGTCGCTCTCTCGAGCACGGGCGCGACATCCGACTCTCCAACTTCAGCGCCAGGCCTGATGTGCGGGCGGGCGGCGAGCTGGTCTTCGTGGGTTACGGGATCTACGCGCCGATCTACGGCTGGAACGATTTCGCCGGTGCCGACCTCCACGGCAAGGTGGCCGTCGCGCTACGAGGTGAGCCGGCAATCGCCGGCGACACCGTGCGCTTCAACGGAGTCCGCGCGTCGCGCTTCTCCTGGTCAACCGACAAGCTTGCCGAGATGGAACGGCGGGGGGCGGTCGGCGTTCTCTGGCTTCGCCCCCACGATTCGCTTCCTCCAGGCCCGGTCACCGGGAACCGGCAACTCGCCGGTGACATGGGCCACGTGACTCTGCTATTCACCGGGTCGCTGACGGACTCGGTACTCGCCGGCATCCTGCCCCACCGGGCGCCCCGCCTCGGAAAGCTTCTCGAAGCCGCTGCCAAGCCCGGCTTCCATTCCCTGCCGCTCGACGTTCGGTTGGACGTGCATTTCCGAACCCGTCCCACGACGGTCGTGACCCACAACGTGATCGGGGTGGTGCCCGGAGCCGATTCCGGCTTCTCCGGCGACCACGTGGTGCTGAGCGCGCACTGGGACGCCTATGGCATTGGAGCTCCGGTCAATGGCGACTCGATCTACAACGGTGCCCTCGACGATGGGTCGGGAACCACCGCTCTCCTCGCGTTGGCTCGCATCTTCGCCCGCCATCCGCAGCGTCGCTCGCTGACGTTTCTCTTCACCACCGCAGAGGAATGGGGTTTGCTGGGTGCCTACGGGTTCGTCTGTGCCGGGCCCCTACCGTCCTCCCGGGTGGCTGCGAATCTCAATCTGGACGACGGAATCGAGTTGCTGGGGCCCAAGCGTGACGCCGCACCGTTGGGGGTGGAGCTCAGCAGCCTGGGAGCCACGGTCGCTGGCGTGGCGAAGAAGGCGGGGCTTCGGGTCTCACCGGATCCCTACCCCGAGGAGGGATTTTTCCTCCGGGCCGACAATTACCCCTTTGCCCGCGCCGGCGTTCCCGCGCTCTACATGGCACTTGGCACAGACGGTATCGGTATGTCGCGGGGCTTCGTCGATGCGAAGGTCAAGGAGTATCTCGACCGGCACTATCACCAGCCGAGCGATGACTACCAGACTGCCGTGCTGGATCTCGAGGGCTCCCGGCAATTCACCGAGTTCGTGCGCGACGTGACGATTGCGGTGGCTAACGATCCCACGCCGCCTTCGTGGCTCCCCTCTGCGGAGTTCCAGCGGCCGCGGGGGTCCGCCGTCCCTAAGGGGTGCGTTCGGTAGGCGGTACGGCGGTACGGCGGTACGGCGGTAGTCAGCGCGATGGGGCCCCATTCAGGGAGGCATAGAAGCGCCAGGTCAGCTGTCCCGCCCGGTTCCTGAGGTCATCCAATTCCAGAAATGCCTCCGTATTTAGTATGCCCCGGTCTCTACTGAACCGAAGGAGGTAGGACACCTCAGATAATGAGCCTAGAGCTATGTCCAGATAACGTCGCAGCTCACGTGGACCGCGCTTGGCGGAACCTTCAGCAATATTCGTTGGAGCCGAGAGAGCCGCACGACGAACCTGGGCTGTGAGTCCATACCTCTCGTTTATGGGCCAGCGCTCAGTCTCCGTATATACCCGCAGCGCAAGCTGGTGAGC
>DASYVW010000475.1:0-4482 GCA_035936675.1 Gemmatimonadales bacterium | reverse complement strand
CCGGGCAATACGCAGAGTGATCAAAGCAAGTGCGGCCACCTGACTGGTGAACGCCTTCGTGCTGGCCACGCCGATTTCGGGGCCCGCATGGAGGTAAATGCCGCCGTCCACCTCTCGGGCGATGGTCGAACCCACCACATTGACGAGACCGATCGTCCGTGCCCCCCGTCGCTTGGCTTCACGGATAGCAGCGAGGGTATCGGCGGTCTCGCCGGACTGGGAGATCCCGATAACCAGGGTCTTGGGATCCACCACCGGGTTCCGGTAGCGGAACTCGGAGGCGTATTCGACCTCGACGGGAATCCGCGCCATCTCTTCCAGCATGTACTCGCCGATGATGCCGGAGTGCCATGAGGTGCCACACGCGGTGATGATGATCCGTTCGATCTGCTTCAACTCATCGTCGCTGAGGTTGAGACCGCTGACGCGGGCAGTCCCTTCCTCTTCCAGAAGGTGTCCCCGAAGCGTGTTGCGGAGGCTCTCCGCCTGCTCGCAGATCTCCTTGTGCATGAAGTGGGCGTAGCCGCCCCGCTCCACCTGGCCCAGATCCCAGTCGATCTGATTGACTTCCTTGCTGATCCGGGGCGTCTCCAGGTTGCGGACCCGGTATCCCTCACGGGTCAGCACTGCCATCTCGCCGTCGTCCAGGTAGACCACCGACCGGGTGTACTGTAGCAACGGAGAGGCATCCGAGGCGACGAACCACTCGTTCTCGCCGACCCCAACCAGCAAAGGCGACCCCTTACGGGCCGCGACGAGAACACCTGGCTCCTCCGAGGAGATGAAGGCCAGGCCGTATGCGCCATCCACGTCCTTGAGCGCGGCGGCGACCGCCTCCTCCAGGTTACCCTGGTACAGCTCGCCTACGAGATGCGCGAGCACCTCGGTGTCCGTCTCCGACGTAAAGGTGTGGCCGCGCTGCTCGAGCGCCTTACGAATGGCGCCGGAGTTCTCGATGATTCCGTTGTGAATGACGGCGATGCGGCCGGATTGGTCGGTATGGGGATGCGCGTTGGTGGTGGTCGGCGCCCCATGGGTGGCCCAGCGGGTGTGCCCAATACCGATGGTGCCGAGAGGCATGTTTTCCTGCAGCTCGCCTTCGAGCACCGAGAGCTTGCCGGCCGCCTTCATGATCTTGAGCCCGCGGCCGTTGACGACGGCGATCCCGGCGGAGTCGTAGCCGCGGTACTCCAGCCGGCGCAGGCCTTCGAGAAGGAGCCCGGCAGCCTGCCGCGGTCCGATATATCCAACAATACCGCACATCGCCTGAACCTCAGTACAAGAGTTCTCGGCCCGCCGCGATGAGTTTAGCGGCTTCGGCCTCAGTCGGTGCTTCGGCGATCAATCGTACAATCGGCTCGGTTCCAGAGGGCCTCACGTGCAGCCATCGATCGGGCCAGGCGAGCCGGAGTCCATCGCGCTCGTCGGCGGTGGCATCGGGGAATTGCTGCCGCAGGCGCTGGTAGAGCGGGGCCAGCTTGGGCCCCCGAGGCCCTTTTGCCTTGACTATCGTATACCGGGGTGCCGCTGCCACCAGCCGAGAGAGCGTTACCCCAGTCACTGCAAGAAGATGCAAGATCAAGGCCACCCCCAGGGGGGCGTCGCGGCCGATGTGGAGCGCCGGGAACATTACCCCGCCATTTCCCTCGCCGCCGATCGTTGCCCGCTCATCTCGTATGGCCCGGGCCACGTTCGCCTCGCCCACGGGGGCCCGAATGAAGCGGGCACCGGCGGCTCGGGCCGCGTCTTCCACCACCAGGCTGGTGGAAAGATTGACGACCACCGTCGGGATCTCCGCCGCACTGATGCGCCCGTCCAACACTGCCTTGACTGCAAACGCCAGCGTGTAGTCCTCGCCGATCGGCCGGCCGGTCTCATCCACCAGTGCGAGCCGATCTACATCGGGATCGACCGCCAGGCCGACATCGGCCCCGGTCTCCCGCACCAGGCGGCTGAGGTCTCCCAGATTTTCCGGCACCGGCTCCGGCGCACGGGGGAACAGTCCGTCCAGCTCCAGGTTGATACCGTGGACCCGGCACTCCAGCCGCTCCAGCAGCGGAACGATGGCGGTCGCGCCGGCGCCGCGCACGCAGTCCAGGGCCACGTTGAACCGACGCTTCCGAATCGCTTCCACATCGATCACCGGCAGGGCCAGGATCGCGTTAAGGTGCCGGTCGATGGCTCCGGGATCCTCTCGTACGACGCCGAGCCTGTTCCAGCCGGCCCGAGGCGGGCCCTGCTCCGCCAGGCCACGCACGACGGAGCCGGCTTCCGCGTCGAGAAAGATGCCGTCCGGCCCCACGAATTTCAGCGCGTTCCACTCGATCGGATTGTGGCTCGCCGTAAGGATGAGACCGGCGCCGGCGTGGTGATACTCGACGGCCAGCTGCACGGTCGGCGTCGGTACGATACCGAGATCGATCACGTCCACGCCGACCGACATGAGACCGGCCGCCGCGGCCCGGGCGAACATGGGTCCGCTGGTCCGGGCATCGCGGCCGAGGACGACGGACCGGGTACCCGCGGAGCGGGTGGCGGCGGACGGGTTGACGGGAGGACGGGAAAGGGACCAGGCGCCCAGTGCGGCGGCGTAGCGCGCCACCAGCTCCGGCGTGAGATCGGTGCCGACGTGGCCCCGTATGCCGGAGACGCTGATCATCAGGGTGTCGGACATCGAACCAGCGAGCACCCGATCAGAGTGTGGGGAGCGTCGCGCCGTCGGCATGCGCCCGGATGAAGGCTTCCACCACCTCGGAATCGAAGTGGACGCCTGCGCAGCGCCGCAGCTCTTGAATCGCTTCGGCCGAAGGCCGGGACGGTCGGTAGGCTCGGTTGGTAGTCATGGCATCGAAAGCATCCACCACCGCCACGATGCGGGCCTCGAGCGGGATCTGGTCGCCACGGAGCGCGTCGGGAAACCCGCTGCCGTCCAACCGTTCGTGGTGCGATCGAGCGATCCGCAGCACGATGGGAGATTCGTTGAGGAATGGTGCCAGGATCTTCTCCCCCAGCGTGGTGTGCAGCTTCACATGCTCGAACTCCGGCGCGGTCAGCGGGCCGGGCTTATTCAGGATGTCTTCTCGCGTCCCGATCTTGCCAATATCGTGGAGCTCACCGCCCAGGCGGATGTGCTCCAGCGTGTCGTCGGTGAACCCGAGTAGTACCGCGGATTTGGTGGCGTAGCGGCTCACCCGGCTGGAGTGCCCGCTGGTGTAGGCGTCCTTGGCCTCGAGTGCATGCACCAGCATCTGCACGCCGTTGATGAGCGAGGTCCGGTTTCGCAGGTCCAGCTCGCGGACCCTGCCCTCGAGGGTCTCCTTGTAAAGCCGGTTCTGCAGGATCAGTTGGCGCTTCTCCAGCGCCTTGTCCACCCGGGCGCGGACCTCTTCGACCATGACGGGCTTGGAGATATAGTCGAGCGCCCCGAGCTTCAGGCATTCGACGGCGGTGCTCACCTCCGCCACCCCGGTCAGCATGATCATGGCCATATCGGGGTAGCGCTTGACCGCTTCCCTCAGGAAGGTCACCCCGTCCATCTCGGGCATGTAGATGTCGGAGATGCACACCGGCACCTCGCCCTCTCGTTCCAGCGCCGACAGGGCCTCGGCGCCGGAAGAGGCCTCGATCGGGGACAACCCGTGCGTCGCGATGACGCGCGCAAGCACGTGCCGGACCTGCGCGTCATCATCGACGATGAGACAGCGAGCGGTGGCCCCGTTGGGTGAAGCGGAATTCACACAGCGAAACTAAATAAGGCTGGGGGCTATGGGCTATGGGCTAGGAGCTATTCGGCGCAAGGAGTAGCCAATAGCCAATGGCCAATAGCACTATTACGCTTCTGCATCCTCTCTCCGCAGGCCAGATGACCCGGATTCTCCCGCAGGACCACGACCACGGCTTTGCCACGCGCTCCGTGCATGCCGGGCAGATCATCGAGCCGCTGGCGGGTGCCGTGATGACGCCCATCTACCAGACGTCCACCTATGTCCAGGCCGGCCTCGGGAAGCACAAGGGTTATGAGTACGGCCGGACTCAGAACCCGACGCGGGAGGCTCTGGAACGAAACGTGGCCAGCCTCGAGGGCGCCACGCACGGCATCGCCTTCGGGTCCGGCCTGGCCGCACTCGACGCGGTACTGAAGCTGTTCCAGTCCGGGGATCACATCGTTTGCGGCGAGAACGTGTACGGCGGAAGCCACCGGCTCATGGAGCGGATCTACGGCAACCTGGGCGTCCGCGCCACCTTCGTGGACATGCGCGACATCGGCAACATCGAGCGGGCCCTCACGCCGGCCACCCGCATGATCTATTGCGAGACGCCAACCAACCCGATGATGAACTTGACGGATCTGGCCGCCGTGGGAGATCTGGCCCAGACCCGGGACCTCCTGTGCGTGGTGGACAATACCTTCGCTACGCCCTACTTCCAGCGGCCGCTGGAGCACGGTGCCGACGTGGTCCTGCACTCCACCACCAAGTACCT
>DASYVW010000474.1:0-4143 GCA_035936675.1 Gemmatimonadales bacterium | reverse complement strand
TGGTGTGGCTGACGTCGATTGTCTCGGTCATCCTCACTTACATCGTTTCGTACTTCCTAATCCCGGACCTTGGCGACGGGTCGTTCTGGTGGAAGCTCTCGAGCATCATCACGTGCGGCACGCTGGCCGGCGCGATCATCCCGGAGCTGGTAAAGGTCTTCACGTCCACCGAGTCACGTCACGTCCGCGAGGTGGTGACGTCCTCCCGTGAGGGCGGCGCGTCGCTCAACATCCTGTCCGGCTTCGTGGCGGGGAACTTCTCCGCATATTGGCTCGGCATCACGATCATGGGCCTCATGGCGATCGCCTACGGCGTGAGCACGATGGGTCTGGGCGAGCTGATGAAGGCGCCGGCGATCTTCGCCTTCGGCCTCGTCGCGTTCGGGTTCCTGGGCATGGGCCCGGTCACCATCGCGGTGGACAGCTACGGGCCCGTAACGGACAACGCGCAGTCCATCTACGAGCTGTCGCTGATCGAGCAGATCCCGGGAGTGAAGCAGGAGATCAAGCGAGACTATGGCTTCGACCTTAATTTCGAGACCGCCAAGGAGCTGCTGGAGGAGAACGACGGGGCGGGGAACACCTTCAAGGCCACGGCCAAGCCGGTGCTCATCGGGACGGCAGTGGTGGGCGCCACTACGATGACCTTCTCGATCATCATGGCCCTCACCCATGGCTTGACCAGTGGCATGGAGAATCTGTCCATCCTCCATCCGCCGTTTCTGCTGGGCCTCATCACCGGCGGTGCCGTGATCTACTGGTTCACCGGCGCCTCGACGCAGGCCGTCACCACCGGCGCCTATCGGGCCGTGGAGTTCATCAAGGCCAACATCCGGCTCGAAGGCGTCACCAAGGCCTCGGTGGAGGACAGCCGGCGCGTGGTCGAGATCTGCACTCAGTACGCCCAGAAGGGAATGTTCAACATCTTCCTTGGCGTCTTCTTCTCCACCCTCGCCTTCGCCTTCATCGAGCCGTTCTTCTTCATCGGTTATCTGATCTCGATCGCGATGTTCGGCCTGTTCCAAGCCATCTTCATGGCGAATGCCGGCGGGGCCTGGGATAACGCCAAGAAGATCGTCGAGACCGAGCTCAAGATGAAAGGCACGCCGCTCCACGATGCTTCGATCGTGGGCGACACCGTGGGCGATCCGTTCAAGGACACTTCCTCCGTCGCGATGAACCCGGTGATCAAGTTCACCACCCTGTTTGGCCTTCTTGCCGTCGAGCTCGGCGTTTACCTGGTGAGTGGCGGCAACGCCACGCTGAGCAAGGTGCTTGCGGTGGCCTTCTTCCTGGCCGCGCTCCTCTTCGTGTATCGCTCGTTCTACGGGATGCGGATTGAGGCCGAGCCGCACTCGGCCGGCGCCGGGCGGCCGGTCGCGGTCAAAGCGTAGGCGAGATGCATGGCCGCTAGCGGCGCCATCGCGTCGTCCCGGGCGGCTCGGCCGGAGCTGACGCGCGAGCAGCTCCTCGAGCTGTACTACTACATGCGACTGACCCGCTCGCTCGAGGAGCGGCTGGTGAATCTGTACCGCCAGACCAAGGTGGTGGGCGGGTTGTTTCGCTCGCTGGGGCAGGAAGCCGACGCGGTGGGTTCGGCGTACGCGCTCGACCGCTCCAAGGGCGACGTGCTTTCCCCCCTGATCCGCAACCTCGGTTCCATGCTGGTTCAAGGCGCCACTCCGCTGGAGATCCTCCGGCAGTACATGGCTAAGGGCGACTCGCCGACGCGAGGCCGCGAGCTCAACATCCACTTTGGCGATACGGTCCGCGGTTTCATCGGCCAGATCTCGCATCTGGGCGACATGGTGCCGGTGATGGCCGGGGTGACGCTCTCGTTCAAGCTTCGGGGCGAGGAGCGGGTTGGCCTGGTCTACGTGGGCGATGGGGCCACGTCGACTGGGGCGTTCCATGAAGGGATCAACTTCGCCGCGGTGCAGCGCTGCCCCCTGGTAGTGATCGTGGAGAACAACGGCTACGCGTATTCCACGCCCACCAGTAAACAGACGGCCTGCACCAGCTTCAAGGACAAGGCGATCGGCTACGGCATCCCGGGTGTTCGGGCCGACGGGAATGACGTGCTCGCGACGTACCAGGTGACCAAGGAGGCCGTGGACCGGGCCAGACGGGGTGAGGGCGTCACCCTGATCGAGTTGATGACCTACCGGCGAAAGGGCCACGCAGAGCACGATAACCAGTCGTACGTCCCTCCCGGTGAGATCGAGCGTTGGGCCCGGGAGAACGATCCGGTGGACCGCTACATCAAGGAACTGACCGGCCGAGAGGGTGTCTCGAGCGAGGAGCTCGAGCAGATCGACGCGCGGGTGATTGCCGAGATCGACAAGGCCACCGACGAGGCGGAGGCGTCACCGCCGCCGGAGCCGGGCGATTCGTTGCACGGCGTCTACGCCGATCCGGCCCGGGCACCCGCGCTCTGGTACCGCCAGGGCGTGCGGTCCGCGGTGGAGGCCCACGAGCGTCCCGCCAGCTGGGGAACCCACGATGGCTGAGACGACGTATCTCGAGGCCATCCGCCAGGGGCTGTTCGAGGAGATGGAACGGGATCCCGAGGTCATCTGCATGGGCGAGGACATCGGGGCCTACGGTGGCGCTTTCAAGGTGACGGAGGGGCTTCAATCCCGCTTCGGCGAGCGCCGGGTCATCGATACGCCGCTCTCGGAAGCGGCCATCGTCGGGGCGGCCGCGGGGGCCGCTCATATGGGCCTGCGGCCGGTGTGCGAGATGCAGTTCATCGACTTCATTTCGTGCGCCTACGACATGCTCACCAACTACGTCGCCACGGCCCGCTACCGCGCGTTTCTACCATGCCCCATGGTGGTACGGGGCCCCAGCGGCGGCTACGTGCGCGGCGGGCCGTTTCATTCGCAGAATCCCGAGGCCGCATTCCTCCACACGCCCGGCCTGAAGATCGTCTACCCTGCCACCGCGAGCGACGCCAAGGGCCTGATCAAGTCGGCGATTCGAGACGATGATTGCGTGCTCTTCTTCGAGCACAAATATCTCTACCGCCGGATCAAGGAAGAGCTGCCTCAGGGCGATCACGTGGTGCCGATCGGCAAGGCGCGACTGGCGCGGGAGGGACGCGACCTCTCGATCATCACCTATGCGGCCACAGTTTGGAAGGCGCTCGAGGCGGCCGAGCAGCTTCAGCGGGAGGATGGTCTCTCGGTGGAGGTGCTGGACCTGCGCTCCCTCCTGCCCATGGATGACGAGGCCATCGCGGAGACGGTCAAGAAGACCAATCGGGTGCTCATCGTCCATGAGGATACCGTCACCGGCGGAGTGGCCGGCGAGATTGCGGCCCGGATCAACGATCTGGCCTTCGAATGGCTCGATGCCCCGATCAAGCGGGTTGCAGCGCACGACGTGCCGCTCCCGTACGCCCCCCAGCTCGAGGATTTCGTGCTGCCCCAGACGGCGGATATTGTGAGGGCGGCGAGGTGGCTGGCGAAGTATTAGTGTTGAGTCACGAGTCACGAGTCACGAGTCTTGGCCTAGAGCCAGGTGGTCTCGCGACTCGCGACTCATGACTCGCGACTGGTGATCCGAGGAGCTCCGATGGCCAAAATAGATGTCATAATGCCCCAGATGGGCGAGTCCATCGCCGAGGGTACGCTGTCCCGCTGGATGAAGAAGGTGGGAGAAGCGGTCAAGCGGGACGAGCCGATCTTCGAGATCTCCACCGATAAGGTGGACGCGGAGATCCCGGCTCCCAGCGCCGGAGTGCTGGCCGAAATCCTGGTGCAGGAGGGGCAGACGGTCGCGGTTCAGACCGTCGTAGCCCGGATCGAGACTGACGCGAGCGCCGCGGCCGCCGAGAAGAAGCCTCCCGCTGCACCTTCTCCAGGGGCTCCGGCTCCAGCGAAGCCAGCCACGCCGGCGAGCGCTCCTCCGGCGCCTCTGGCACCCGCGCCATCGAAGCCTCCTCGGAGCTCCGGCGAACCCGCTGCGCCGGCGCCACCGCCCCGTGCCGCCCCCGCCGTGGCGCCCGCCGCATCTATGGCCGAGAGCCGCGCGGTGGGCGATGCGACCGGCGGTGGCAACGGCACGGCCGAGACGACGGAGGAGCGACTGAAGCGCAAGTCCACTCCGCTGGTGCGCAAGATGGCGGCCGAGCACAAC
>DASYVW010000473.1:0-2916 GCA_035936675.1 Gemmatimonadales bacterium | reverse complement strand
AATGTGGTCAACAACGCTCTCGAGGTAGACCTGGACGAGTATCTCCAGCCCTATCGCAAGGGGATGCGGGAGAGCGCCGCGGCCGCCGCGAAGCCCGCCTGATGGGCGAGTTCGCGGGCAAGGTGGCGTTCATCACCGGCGCCGCACACGGGCAGGGCAGGGCCACCGCACTGGCACTCGCCGGGGAAGGCGCCCGCATCGCGGCGTTCGACCTGGCGCGACCGCTGAGCTACCCCGGCTATACGATGGGCTCCCCGAGCGAGCTGGACTCGCTTGCGGCCGCATGCACGGAGCTCGGGAGCGAATGTCTCGGCTTCAGCGGTGACGTGCGGGACGACACCGCCATCACGGCCGCAGTGGACGCCACGGTCTCGCTCTTCGGACGAATCGACATCCTCTTCAACAACGCGGGCATCTGCGCCTACGGTCTGGCTCATGAGCTGAGCGAAGATGCCTGGGATACGATGCTCGATATCAACCTGAAGGGCGCCTGGCTGGTCGCCCGCCGGGTGATCCCGATAATGATCCGGCAACGCTCCGGGGTGATCATCAACAATTCATCCGTCGCCGGTCTCCGCGGCATGGGTCGCCTCAGCCACTACTCGGCTTCGAAGTGGGGGCTCACCGGGCTGACCAAGTCGTGGGCCATCGAGCTGGCTCCCTACGGAATCCGGGTCAACTCGATCCACCCGACCGGGGTGAACACACCGATGAACGACGGGCTCGCAGCCCTCGAGGGCCTGACGCCGAAGGAGATTGCCGAACGCTCGGCCGGAAATCTCCTGCCGGTCCCCTGGATCGAGCCCGAGGACGTGGCCAACGCTGTGCTCTATCTCGCGTCGGACCGGGCGCGGTACGTGACCGGCGCGCCGCTGGTGATAGACGCCGGCCTGCTGAGCCGCTGACACCAGCTCCACCCATTCCTGGTAGCTGACCCTTGGCCCATTAAGGAACAAGACCGAGGCGGAGACCTTTGGGGGAACTGAACATGATCTACCATGAGAATTATCTTGGTGGCGGCTTGTCTGCTGCTGGCCATACCTGCGCTTCTGACAAAGAAAAAACAGGGTATCCCTGAAGCAGTGGGGCTGCTGGGGTTTGCTCTCGTATCGGTCGGGGGCGAGGTGGTTCCTGTCATTGGCAGCTGGCGAGAGAGCTCCGCCGAAACAAGCCACATGACTAGATAGTTTGCCTGACTGGACGTACCAAACCGCCGCCCGAGCCGCGATTCGGGACGGCGGTTTGGCGTTCGTAGTTTGGGGCTGTGCGTCGGCTTCGCCGTTCAGGAGTTATCCAAAGGCCACCGGTGGATGGCGTTGCCCCAACCCATACGAGCGCCGTCTGCTCCCCCGGTGGGGAAACCAGCGAACTGGGCGAACCCTGGAGCTGAGTGTAAAAGGCTCGACCAGTTCCGACCGGCCGGTGCGGGGTGGTGCAACCCCGCCACCCGGTTATGTTCCCGGTCCTGCAGTAGTTCCATGGTCTCGGTCATACCCTCGGGCCCCAACGGGTTCGCGGTGGTCAGAGGCAGCCATGTTCGTGACAATGAGACGGTACAGTCCGAAGAACGGGGCAGTGAACAAGGCCTCGATGGAGCTTCTGCGCCGGCAGATTCAGGACGAGTTTCATCCCATCATCGAACAGGTCCCGGGCTTCCGGGCCTACTACGTTTTGAACGTGGACAATCGGGAAGTGGTCACCCTGAGCTTCTGCGATACACCGGAGGGGAAAGCGGAATCCAGCCGCTGCGCCGCCGAGTACACTCTCCGAAACCCCCTCGTGTACGAGCTGGGGCGGCCAGAGGTGACCGAGTGCGAGGTGCTCACCCATCTCGAGTCATCGCAGGAAACAGCGTCTGGCGAGGCCACCAACGGAGAGGACGCGATGGCGGCAGCAATTGCCTTGTGGCTGAAGGAGTCCCGGGGTATGCTTCTAGCCATACCGGAGCAGTGACAGGTCCGATATTCGACCAATCCACGGGGCTGGCCTTGATGCCGGCCCTTCCTTTTTCTCTCGACCAGGGTGGCTGGATGACCGAAGTCAGGCTCAGCGACGATGACAGCTTGGAACGAGCGCTCAAGCTGTTCAAGAGGAAGCTGCAGAAGTCAGGGCTATTTGGAGAGCTGCGGCGCCGGCGGCACTACGTCAAACCCAGCGAGGCCAGAGCCATCAAGACCGCAGCCGCCATCCGGCGGAAGCGAAAGAAAAAGGTCACCCCCGAATCCTGGTAGGGGTCATTCGCCAGCCTCCTGAAAACAAATCCGGAGCCCTGCGCGGGCTCCGGATTCAAACGGGAAGCGATCCCTGACGTCTATAGTCCTGCCCGCCTCGGCTTCCGGCCGATGGCACCCGCGAGCATCTCCGACAAGTACCCAAACACCGCTCCGAGTACTAGTGCGATGGCCGTTCTCACCCATGGGTGGGGGAACTTACCTTCGGCTCCCACCACCACACTGACGGCAGTCGCGGCCCCGAGAAAGGCGCCCGGGATAAATGACAGCGCAGGAATCTTGGACTGGAGTACCATGAAGAGCGCGGCCACTCCGACGAGGAGCGACAGCGCTCCGATGCCAGGTAAGCTCGCGCTAAGGTATAGAGCGACGAACGCCCAGAACACGCCAGAGAGATTGGACGCTACGGTCTTGGTCAGCCCCGTCATCTTTCCACCGGCAGCGAAGAAGCAGCCCCAGGCGACAATCCCCGCCCAGACCGGAAGTGCAGCGGCGGTCCCCAGAGCGATGTAGGTCCAGGCCGCGATCAGGATTCCGATGCTAACGGCAAGTGCGACGAGCACGTCCATGTGCCACCTCCGGCAGAAGGGACTGAACACCAGACAGAAAAGCTTCGTCACATGGGGAAAGGCGTGAATCCGTCGTCGCTACCCTACCACTTGCGCCAGAGCCCGTCAAGAGCCGC
>DASYVW010000472.1:0-2298 GCA_035936675.1 Gemmatimonadales bacterium | reverse complement strand
TCCGCGGTTGGCAGCACGTCGCCGAGCTGCTCGACTTCGAGCCGCAGCTGGGTCAACGGAATGATCCTGGAGCCGTGCTCCTCGTTACGGAGAAAGATGCGCTCGCGGAAGATATCCACCGCGATCACCTTCTCAGCACCTACCGATGTTCTGACGGTCTTCCCCTCCTTGGGAAAACGCTTTCTGGCCGTGACGTAGAAGTCATGCTCGTACTTGAGGCAGCAGAGCAGCCGGCCGCACCCGCCGGAGATCTGCGACGGGTTGAGGGACAAGTGTTGGTCCTTGGCCAGGCCGAGATTGACCGGGGAGAGCTCCTTGAGCCAGGTGGAGCAGCAGTACTCCCGTCCGCAGCGACCGACGCCGGAGAGCCGAGCCGCTTCATCACGCACCCCGATCTGGCGCAGCTCGATGCGGGTACGGAAGAGTGACGCCAGATCGCGGACCAGGGCGCGGAAATCGACGCGTTTGTCGGCCGTGAAGTAGATGGTGAGCTTGCTGCGGTCCCACTGCCACTCGGTATCGCTCACCTTCATCAGCAGCTCGTGGGCGCGCGCCCGCTGAATCACCTTCTGCCGGACCTCCTCCTCCGAGAGCCGGATGTCATGGTGGACCTTGAGGTCCTCGGGGGTCGCGCGCCGGAGCACCGGCTTGAGCGGCGCCGGCTCTTCCGCAACCTCTCCCACCGCGCAGCTGGTGCAGCTGGTGCCACACTTCTTCGCGGCCATGTCGCCAACGGCGGTGACCCGCCCGAGGTCCCGCCCCCGCTCGACCTCGACGACGACGGGCTCCTTCACGCGGATCGGATTCGCCTCGTCTTCCCAGACGAAGTAGGCCTTTCGAGTGCCCTTGAATCGAACTTCGACGGTCTGTGACATCAGGCCTCGGTGAAGGCGCCCATGGCGGCGTACTTCTCCGCCCGGCGCCGCACGAGCTTCTCCGGACGGATCTTCCGGAGCTCGGTGACATGACGAATGAGCGCTTCCCGCAGCGCTTCGCCGGCGGCATCGGGATCCACGTGGGCGCCCCCGACCGGCTCCTTCACGATCTCGTCGATCACCTTGAGGCGCAACAGATCCTCGGCGGTGAGCTTGAGCGCCTCGGCCGCGCGCTCGCGCTGGCTCGAGTCCTTCCACAGAATGGCGGCGCAGCCCTCGGGTGAGATCACCGAGTAGACCGAGTTCTCCAGCATGAGCACGCGGTCGGCAACCCCCAGCGCGAGCGCCCCGCCGGAGCCGCCTTCCCCGATGACGACCGCGATACACGCCGTCGGCAGGGCCGACATCTCGAGGATGTTTCGGGCGAGGGCCTCCGACTGGCCCCGCTCTTCAGCCCCGAGCCCTGGGTAGGCCCCCGGCGTGTCGATCAGGGTGATGACCGCCGCGCCGAACTTCGCGGCGAGCTTCATGAGGCGGAGCGCTTTCCGGTAGCCTTCGGGGTGCGGCATCCCGAAGTTGCGATTGAGATTCTCCTTGGTGTCCCGACCCTTCTGGTGACCGATCACCATCACCGACACGCCGGCGAGCCGGGCCCAGCCGCCCACGATCGCGGGATCATCCATGTACAGCCGGTCGCCGTGCAGCTCGATGAAGTCGGTGAAGATGGTGCTGAGGTAGTCGAGGGTGTACGGCCGGCGAGGGTGGCGGGCGACCATGACCCGCTGAAGCGGAGTAAGATTCCGGTAAAGGTCCGCCCGGAGCGACTCCAGCTTGCCTTGCAGGCCTTCGAGCTCCCCATCGATATCGATCTGCCGCTCCGTCCCGATCCGCTTGAGGTCGTCGATCTGACGCTCCAGCTCGAGGAGGGGCTTCTCGAAGTCCAGGGTGTAGGCCGAAGCCATCGGGGTCAGCCCGCCTTGACGTAGTGGACGGATTCGGCGCCAAGCAGATCACGCAGTGCGCGGACCAGGTCATCCTCGGCTGCGACGCGGACGCGCCGGGACCTGAACCGGACCGCATCGCCGTTGCCGTCGCTCCACTCAACATAGAGCGGGGTGGGTCCCGGGTGCGCCGAGCAGAGCGCCGCGACTTCCTTCAACGCTGCCGGTTGGGGCGCAGTTGGAGCGCGCCAGCTCAGGCTCAGCGCCAGCGCCCCCGATGCCTTCAGCGCCTCCAAGGGACGCGCCAACTCGACGATGAACGGCGCCTGGTCTTCGCCCCGGTCCCGGTCGCTGTATCCTCCGGTCAGCAGGAGCGCCGCGTCCTGGAAAATGGTCTGGTTGAGCTTGGCCCAGGCGTCCGGAAAGACAATGGCCTCAGCCGTCCCGTGGAAATCCTCCACCACCAGCCGGGCGTATTCCTT
>DASYVW010000471.1:0-6928 GCA_035936675.1 Gemmatimonadales bacterium | reverse complement strand
ATGATATCGGGGAGCGCGGAACGGGGCACCACGGCATCCTGTACCGCGAGATCGGGGGCAATTCGTCCCATGGCTCCGAAGGCTTTCTTCCGCCCCTGCCACAGCCGAGCTCTGTCGGCGGGGGTGGATGCGCTGCGTACTTCCCGCGCGCCGCGATCGGACAGGATCTCGCGTACCGTGGCCGCTTCAGCCTCCACCGCATCGGTCTGCCCGTCCAGCTCGACCAGTAATACGGCCGCCGCGTCCGTCGGATATCCCGCCGCGTAGATGGAAGCCTCGACTGCCGCGACGCAGGCGCGGTCCATCATTTCGAGCGCGGCCGGGACGATCCCGGCGGCGATGACTGCCGACACCGCCTCGCTCGCGCCCCGCACGGTGGTGAAGTCGGCCAGCATGGTGCGCACACTTTCGGGAATGCGCTCGAGGCGAACCGTGATCTCAGTCGCGATTCCGAACATTCCTTCGCTGCCCACAAACAACCCCACGAGATCGGGACCCCAGGCCTCCCCTTGTAGTGAGCCGAGTCTCGTGACTGACCCGTCCGGCAGAACGACCTCGAGCGCCACGATGTGGTTGGTGGTCACGCCGTACTTGAGGCAGTGAGGGCCACCCGCGTTCTCGGCAACATTGCCGCCCACGGTACAGGCTGCCTGGCTGGAGGGGTCCGGCACGTAGTGCAGGCCCAGGGGAAGCACCGCCTCCGACAGCCGCGCATTGACCACCCCGGGCTGAAGCACGGCGCGACGTTGCACCGGGTCCACACTGAGGATCCGGTTCAGCCGCGTCAGGGCGATCAGCACCGTATCAGGCTCGGCAAGGGCTCCGCCGGAGAGACCCGTTCCAGCGCCCCGGGCAACGAAGGGCACCTGCAGCAGATGCAGCAGTCGCAGGATCTCGCGCACCTGAGCCGGCGTCTCCGGGATGACGACCACGCCGGGAAGGGACTCGTGGGTGGGCAACCCGTCCATCGCGTAGGTCACGAGTTCGGCGCGCCGATGACGTACCCAACGTGAGCCGACGATCCGGTTCAGGGCGGTCAGCAGGGACGCGTTCATTGAGCCATGGCGTCGGGTATCGCTCCGCCCTTGCCGTTGCTGTGGGCGCTACGGTGCACCTTCAATCCCAACTCGACTCCGCTCGTGAGCACTGGAAGGAGCAGGATCAGCGCCTTTATTCGCCGTGAGGTCGAGCGCTCGGTCAGCAACCGCTGTTTCACCCCGAGGTCGCACTCGATACCGCTCGCAATATGAAAGGACAGGCCGGATGCGTCATCCGGAAGCGCCGGCTCTTCCGGCATGGTGTCGTTGAGCTCGCGCAGGCCGGCGACGTAGCGTCCGAAGAGCTCGCGCAGCTCGGCAGTATCCTCCGCGGCAGGCTCCGGACCGGTATCGTCGTCGAATGTCTGAACCATCGCGACGAGGTAGGGATGGGGCTCGTCGAGCAGGCGCGAAAGCACGAACCGTGAGCCTCCCACGACCACGACATTCGACCGTCCGTCCGGGAGCTCCTGGCTGACCCGTACTTCCGCGACGCATCCGACAGTTCCGGGGCCCGGCAGCTCCGAGCTGCCATTCACTGGGGTGATGCCGAACCGCCGGTCACCCAGCAGACAATCGGCCAGCATGCGTTTGTACCGTGGCTCGAAGATGTGGAGCGGCAGCGGAGCTCCGGGGAACAGCACGACCGAGAGTGGAAAGATGGGAAGCCGGAAGGGCATGGGGGTAAGGTAAGCGGTGAGCGGTAAGAAGTGAGCGGGGGGCTCCGATGGTTCTCGAAACCCCCCGCTTACCGCTCACCTCTCACTGCTCACCGTCTCATGCCGCTCCCCAGAATCCACGCAATGCCCGGACATCGGCAGAGTCGCGCAGCTTCTCGAAGGCTCGTTCCCGAATCTGCCGGATGCGTTCGCGGGTGACCCCGAGTAATGTACCGATCTTCTCCAGGGTCAGCGCCTCTGAGCCTTCTTCCAGGCCATAGTAGAGTGAGAGGATCTTGCGTTCGCGTGGGGTGAGATGGCGTTGGAAAATACGATCGATGAATTCCCGCTGCAGCCGGACGTCGGTCATCTCCTCGATCTCGATGCCGCCGGTGCCGGCAACCCGCTCGCCGAAAGTACTGGCGCCCCGATCCTGCCTTTCGACCGGCGCATCCAGCGATACCTCGGTCGAGGTCATCCGGTGAGCCGAGCGGATGTTCTCGACCGTATCGTTGAGCGCGATGGCGATTTCGGCGTCGGTCGGCTCCCGGCCAAGCTCCTGGGCCAGAAAACTCTTGGCCCGTGACATCCGGACTAGGGCGGAGTTCTGGTTCAGGGGAATTCGAACGCTGCGGGTCTGCTCGGCGAGCGCCTTCAAGACGGCCTGGCGGACCCACCACACCGCATAGGAGATGAACTTCACCCCATGGTCGGGGTCGAACTTCTTGACCGCCTTGAGCAGCCCCTCGTTCCCGATGGCCACCAACTCCGAGAGGTCGAGCCCGTGACCCTGGTACTTCTTTACGTACGAGATCACGAACCGCAGGTTGGCCGTAACCAGCCGCTCCGCCGCAGTTTCGTCACCCGCCACGGCGCGCCGCGCCAGTCGTTTTTCCTCGTCCGGGTCGGAGATCATGGGGAGCTTCTGAATGTCGAGCAGGTATTGATCGAACGCGCCGGAAGGAATTGAGCGGGCAAACGGGCGGGCTTTCCCGGTACGCACATGCGTCATAAACAACCCCAGGGGGAGGGAACGGGCCGTGATTTTTGGTGCTGTGACCGAAAAAATCGGAGAGGTGAGCAGCGAATATATGAGAGGCACGTGGTGCGAGTCAAGCAAAAATTGTTTCCACATCACAAAACGCTTATCCACAACCGGTTCATGGTTTTATCCACTTTGGTGGAGAACTCCCGCTGGTGTCGGGGCCAGCGCCGGAGCTGCAAGTTCCTGCAGCTAAATGAGATGTCACCGGTTTCCTCTGCGATTTACGGGCCGTCCTCACTCCGCATTCGAGAGCGCCAAGACCCGCCGAATGGCGGCATCAGGCACGGCCGTCGTCCATCCATGCAGCCCATGCATGCGGCCGAGTGTGGCAGGCAGCGCGAAGTGAATCTGTCCGCCGCGATTCTTCTTGTCGGCCATCATGCTGCCAATCAGCGCCGTCCGGTCGATCCCGGGAGGCACCCGGTCCGGCAACCCCAGGCGGATCAGGAGCTGGGAGACGCGGTGGTGGAGGCCGGACTCCGCCAGGCCCAATTGCTCGGCCAGCTCGCACTCGAGGACGAGCCCAAGCGCCACGGCCTCGCCGTGGGGCAGCTGGTAGTTGGAGACCTGCTCGAGGGCGTGGGCAACGGTATGGCCGGCGTTGAGAATGGCCCGGCGTCCTGCCTCACGCTCATCGTCACTCACCACCGTGGCCTTGATCTCCACGCTCCGGCGAATCAGCCTGGTGAGCGTGCCTGGGTCGCGCTGGATGAGCTCGGTAGCATGCGTCTCCATCCACTCGAAGTAATCGCGGTCGGCAATGAGGCCGTGCTTCACCGCCTCGGCCAGACCGGCACGGTAGTCGCGTTCGGGTAGGGTGCCGAGGGTAAGCGGATCGGCGATCACCGCAGCGGGGGGATGGAAGGAGCCGACCAGGTTCTTGCCCTTCGCGGTGTCCACCCCGGTCTTGCCGCCAACTGAGGCGTCGAGCATGGCGAGCAAGGTGGTCGGGACCTGCAGATAGGGCAGTCCGCGCATGTAGGTGGCGGCGACAAACCCGGCGAGATCTCCGGTGACCCCACCCCCCAGTGCGATGATACCGCCATCCCGGCCGAAGCCGCGCTCCAGCAACGCGTCGGTAAGGCGAGCCCAGGTGTCGCGGCTCTTCGATTGTTCACCGGTAGGAAAGGTCAGCGTCTCGCCCGTCCACTCCGTTGGGCCCAGGCGGCCCGACCGGTAGAGCTGGAGAACGGTCTCGTCCGCCAGCATGGCGACCCGGCGCCCGGGCAGGTGCTGGAGCACGAGCGCACCAAGGTGGCCGATGGCGCCCGGCTCGACGTAGACCGGGTAGGAGCCCTGCGCGTGGCTTACGACGACAGGATCGGTGGCCATGCTTACTACCAGGTCACGTCGCTCACGCCGGCCCGATGATTTGCCAGACGCGCGAGCGTGAACAGGAGATCCGAGAGGCGGTTGAGGTATACCAGAAATTGGGCCGGCACGTCGCTGCTCTGGGACAGGCTGACCACGCTCCGCTCGGCTCGGCGGCACACGGTCCGCGCCAGGTGAAGCGCGACGGCTTTGGGCGCACCCGCCGGCAGCACGAACGACCGCAGCGGCAGCAGCTCCTGTTCCGTCTCGTCCATGATCCGCTCGAACTCGCTCACCCGGGTCACCGACAGCTCCGCCTTCTCGAGCGCCTTGGCGACTCGCGAGGGATCGGGACTGGCGAGCTGGCCGCCGAGGGAGAATAGATCTCGCTGAATCGCCTCGAAGAGCGGGTCGAAAAAGCCCCTGGGTTCGGTGGACCGCACCACGCCCAGCACCGAGTTCAATTCGTCTACCTCACCGTAGGCGGCCACCCGGGCGTCGTTTTTCGGCACTCGGCCACCACCGAACAACGCCGTCTGGCCGCCATCGCCCGTACGCGTATAGATCTTCATCGGCAGGGTCCTTCCACCTGTGCCGCCGCGACCACCACGTTTCCTCTGGGTTGGATGATGCCCCACAGCACGCTGCCATCGCGGACGTCCACCTGTTCCATCCACAGATTGTCTCGCTCGAACGCAAAATCGCTGATCGGCTGCAGCCGGCGCCAGAAGATGCCCCGGCGCGCGGCGCTATAGGGAGCGAGGCGTCCGCGCCGCAGGGAGACGACCGTGGGCCGAAAGATCACTTGCTGCCAGGCGCCGGCACTGTCCCATGCCATGACCGTCGCCGCGAGCAGCGTGTCCCCTCCATCGGTGATGCGCCGTACGCGGAGCGAGACGGCGAAGCGCACCGCGCTCGCCGCTGGGCGGAACGGGATGACGTCGGCAGCGTCGATATCGGAGAGGGTGTTGATCTCGAGTCGGGAATCCTCCGCGGCCCGCAAGCTCAACGATCGGATACGGGAGCCGAGCGTCGAGTCCATGACCCTGGCGGTCCGGGCGATGAGCTCGTCGACCAACGACCTGCCCGGCTCGGAAACCGGTTCGCGCCGGCGGAAGCGTTCACGGTCGTCGGCGGGACCAGGTGCGCGAGAGTGGGTAAAGGAGCCCAGCACCGGTCCCCGGAGCGACGGCTCCTGAGCCCGATGGTCGTCTTCGACGATGATCTCGGCCTGGGCGCCAAGCGAGCCGCAGGAGCTGCCGTGCAGCAGGATGGCGGTCGGCGTAACCGCGGTATGGCCGGCTGGCCCCCCGACCAGGGCTCGATCGACCATCGGTGTTCCCGTGGTAGTGCGGCGGGGCCCCGCCGGCGCGAGGGTAACGATTCGCTCTCGCGCGAGCGCTCGCCAGAGGTCGCCATCCCGCTCGAGCGCAGGCCGGTACCGCCGGGCCAGCGCCGCGATGAACCCGGTGTCGCTCGAGAGCAGATGGACTGCCCGGCTGGTGCCCTCGCCCACGAAGCTGCCGACCACATATCCCATCGAGTCCACCCGAGCGTCACTGGCTACGCTCATCGAGTCGAGTGGCGCCGGGGGGCGTTCCCGAAATACCTCTCGCAGGAACCTGCCGGCACCGCTACAGCCCGCCAGTGGTCCCAGCAGTAAGACCGCCAGCAAGGTCATGGCAGCACGTGGCAGGAACATGGCGGTCAATGTGTTCGGTCCCCCTACAAAGCGAAAGGGCTTTTAGATTTGTCAGCCGATGGCCCATAGCCCATACCTTGAGGAGCTGCGGTGGCCCAGCAGGAAATCAGAGACATTTCGATCATCGGGGGCGGACCCACGGGTCTGTTCGCGGCCTTCTACGCGGGCATGCGTGGCGCATCGGCACGGATAATCGACGCGCTCCCGGCTCTCGGTGGCCAACTCATGGCGCTCTACCCCGAGAAGTACATCTTCGACATGGCGGGCTTCCCCAAGGTGCTGGCCAAGGACCTGGTTCGTGACATGGCCACTCAGGCGCTCCAGTTCGGCGCCACCACCCACCTGGGCGAGATCGTCACCGGCCTGCGCCGGGTGGAGGATGGCGGCACCGGCCACTTCGTGCTGGAGACATCGGACGGCGACTACCCCAGCCGGACCCTCGTCATTGCCGCGGGGATCGGGGCGTTCGAGGCTCGGAGGCTGGGCATCGAGGGTGAAGATCGTTACGAGGAGAAGGGTCTCTTTTTCAAGGTGATCGATCCGAAAGTGTTCGCAGGTCAGCGGGTGCTACTCGTCGGCGGCGGTGACTCTGCCTTCGACTGGGCAGTAAATCTCCAGGGGATCGCCAAGTCAGTGATGCTGATTCACCGGCGCGACGCGTTCCGGGCCCATCAAGCCACCGTGAATCAGGTGCAGGAGTTTCAGCGCTGCGGCAAGTGCGAGCTGCGGACTTTCTGGGAGGTCAAGGCGCTGCATGGGAATGGGAAGGTGGAGCGGGTCACCATCGTCAACAGCAAGACGAAGGAGGAGGAGACGCTCGAGATCGACGCGGTCATCCCGCTACTCGGCTTTCATTCCGACCTGGGCGCCATCAAGGAGTGGGGGCTCGACACCGAAAAGGCCGATATCAAAGTGGACCAGGTCATGTCCACCAACGTGCCCGGGATCTACGCCGCGGGCGACATCACGAGTTACCCGGGCAAGCTCAAGCTGATTGCCACCGGAGCCGCGGAGGCGTGCATCGCGGTAAACAATGCGGTGCACTGGATCAATCCGAAGGCCAAGGTGAACCCGGGCCATTCGTCGAATATGGCGCTCTTCGGTCAGAAAGACGACTGAAGGAGAAGTGGCTCCAGGCGATGCTCAGCGCGAACAGCAGTAGCATCACCCAGAC
>DASYVW010000470.1:0-1514 GCA_035936675.1 Gemmatimonadales bacterium | reverse complement strand
TGTCTCCCGGGCCCCACTGCCTTCCCAGCGCCCTGGCGAGGTGAAACGTCAGCGTGGTCATGTTGGCGCCGAACGCGATCTCAGTCGGCGAGGCGCCCAGGAACTCCGCAAGGGCGCTGCGCGCGTTGGCGATGAGGGCGTCGGTCTCTTCACTCGTGGGATAGCGCCAGTGGGTATTGGCGTTGTGATTATAGAGGTAGTCCTCCATCGATTCCACAACCGCTCGAGGCACCTGGGTTCCCCCGGGACCGTCGAAGTAGGCCACCGGAGTGCCGCGGTGCCGGCGTTCCAGAGCGGGGAACTGTGCCCGTATGTGCGCGGTAGTGGCGACGGTTGCGTTGCCGGAAGGTGCAACGGCCGATCTGCTCATGGACGCTCCTGAAAAAAAGCGCGGGACGCTCCGCCAGGAGTGTCCCGCTATGATGGAGGCGCAGGGAATCGAACCCTGGTCCGAGTAAGTATCCAGAACCGCGTCTACGTGTGTAGGCTCGACTTCTTGCCGTCACTCAAGAGCGGTGTTGAGCCGACCTCTCCCGAGCCTATCTCCTGAAGATCTCACCGGACGCATCGGAGCGACGCGACCAGCCAGCCCAGATTTGCGATTCGATGGGCAGCGCCCCGGGCGGGCTCCATCCATCGAAGGAGCATAAGCGAGCGTTAGCTCAGCTTACGCAGCCATTGCCAGTTCAGTATTGGCAGTTGAATCATTCCAAGTGGTTTAACCAGGGACCTGGAACCTGGACACGCTGCAATTCCTTCATCAAACCCGTCGAAGCCAGTCGCCCCCGGGTGAGCGAATTATAACGAGGACGGGCAGGGCGGGAAAGGCGGGCAGGTCGGGAAGGCAAAAATGGCTGGCGCCTGGGAGCCGATGGCAAACTGTTAAGGGGTAGTGGCTTATGCCCTTCCATCTCAGGTGACACATTCAATCCTAGACCGACGCGTCCCTGATCGACCACCCTCCTTCCCGTCCTTCCCGCCTTTCCCGTCCTTCCCGCTCACCTCCCCGCCCTCTCCACCCGATCCCTCCCGCTCCGCTTGGCCACGTAGAGCGCCGCGTCGGCCTGCGCCGGCAGGTTATCGAGGCTACTGCTCGTGTCGGGGCACGAAGCCACCCCGAACGAGGCGCTCAGAGGCCAGGGCCGTCCCTGCCAGTCCCACGCGGTGGTGCCCAGCTTGAGGCGGATCCGTTCGGCGATCCGGGCGCCGAGATCCAGCCCGGTCTCGGGAAGCCAGACGGCGAACTCCTCGCCACCGATGCGCCCGGCGACATCGCAGGTGCGGATCTGCTCCCGGAGGATCCGGGCGAAGTGAACCAGGGCGGCATCACCTGCGGGGTGACCCAGCGTGTCGTTGAGGCTCTTGAAGCGATCGATGTCGCAGTACACCAGAGTGCCGGCCTTGGCGGTGATGAGGGTGAACACTTCATCGAATCCGCGCCGGTTGTGAAGCCCGGTCAACGGATCGATAGTGGCGGCACGCTTGTGCTGGTCGGCTTCGAGCGCGCGGGCGAT
>DASYVW010000469.1:0-2247 GCA_035936675.1 Gemmatimonadales bacterium | reverse complement strand
CGATGACCGGAAGGCCCTGGTCTTCCGTGACGTACGACTCGCCCAGCTCCTGCGGGCGGAGTCCCGCCTGGAGGAAGTGCTCGTCATCGAGGACCGTGTACGCGACTCCCGCTTCGGCGAGAAGAGACGGAAGGTGGGGCTCCCACACCCGCTCGGTCAGCCATGCGCCCAACGGGCGCTGTCCGAAGATCGCGTGAACCCGATCGGAAAGCGCCCGAATCTGGGCGACGCCGTCGCGCCGAGGCACACCGACCAGAACGGGCTCGTAATAGCCCCCAGAGAGGAGCTCTATCTGACCCCTTCGGACCAGGTCGGAGAGGTCCCCGATGACGTCTGGGCGGTTGGCTTCCAGCCAATCGAGGAGCGGCCCCGAGAAGTGAAGGCTGGCCTTTACTTCGGGGTGCCGATAGAGGGTGGCCACGAGGGGGGCGTACGCCCGCTCGGTCACATCCTGGAAGACTGACGGGAAATTCCCGGCCGGCTGGTGCTGGTGAAACACCAGCGCCAATCGCAGGCGATCGGCCACTCAAAATGCATTTTACCAAAAATGGTGTCCCGTACGGATTTCGTACGGAATGCTCGGCTGCTTGTCGACGAACTCGACAGCATGCCGTTAGTCACTCAGGCTTTGGGACAGATGTTTGGACGCTTGATTCTCTACGGGGCGCTGGTCCTGGCGCTCGGCATCGTGGTCGTGAGCGCCTGCGGGCCTCAGCCGGAAGTTGCCTCGTCGCCGTCGGCGACCCCGAATCCGACCGCTTCCCGGTCAGCCAGCCCCACCACGGCCGCTTCTTCGCCAACCGCGACCGCAACGGCGCGGCCGAGCGCCTCGGCTACGAGCGTACCCACCGCGGCGGCCTCGGCTTGCCCCCGAGCGACGGGCGGCGGCGCGAGCAACCAGGCGCAGCTCGTGGCGGTTCGCGTGGCGCATCAGCCCGGCTTCGATCGCCTCGTCTTCGAGTTTGGCCAGAGCACCGCGCCCGGGCCTTTTGGCATGCCGGCCTACACCGTCGAGACCGCAAGCTCGCTCTCCGGGCCAAGCGGGCAGCCGGTCGCGATCACCGGCAACGCACTGTTCGGTGCCCGGTTCCAGAACGCCTCGACGCAGAACCCGAACGGCACTCCCAGCTATAGCGGCAGTAACGACATCAAGCCGACCACGCCGCTCATCAAAGAGGTCAAGATCGTCGAGGACTTCGAGCGTGTGCTCCTCTGGGGCATCGGTCTGGACCACCTCGCCTGCCCGAAGGTGAGCGAGCTGGCGGGGCCCTTCCGGCTGGTGCTCGATTTCCCCACCCCGCCCTGACCCATAATTAGGTCTCCGCAAGAACTTTCAGGGGAGCAGTCCATCGTGGCCGAAGCCCAAAAGCTCAGCGTTCGTCCTCGTCAGGTCCTCGGTAAGAAGGTGAACACCCTTCGACGCCAGGGTCTCCTGCCGGGCGTCGTCTATGGCGGCCACGCAGATTCGACACCGGTCGAGACCGATCAGCACACCTTCGAGCTTTCCTACCGCCGCTGGGGCAACACGACCCTCCTTTCCCTGACCGGGCTCGATGGCGGCGACGTGCCTGCCCTGATCTACGACGTAAGCCGCGATCCCGTCAGCGGCCGCATGTTGCACGTGGACTTCGCGCGCGTTTCGCTCACGGAGAAGACCCACGCCGACGTGCCGTTCCACTTCGTGAAGGAATCGCCCGCCGTGAAAACGCTCGGCGCCGTTCTTCTTCACGCACGCTCCGAGGTCTCGGTCGAGGCGTACCCGCAAGACATCCCTCACGCGATCGAGGTCGACCTCTCCGGTCTTCTCGAGATCGACGATGCGATCTTCGTCCGCGACCTCGTGGTCGACGCGACCTTGATCAAGATCGAGAACGACCCAGACGAGCTCGTCGTCAAGGCCGTTCCGGTCAAGGTCGAGGAGGAGAAGCCGGCCGAGGCCGCCGTGCCTGCCGAGGGCGAGGCCGCCGCGGAAGGCGAAGAGGGCGAAGCCGCGGCACTGGCCGCCGGCGCCGAAGGCGCGAAGCCGGCCGCAGCCGGCGCGAAGCCTGCCGCAGCGGGTGCGAAGCCTGCCGCAGACGCCGCCAAGGGTGCCGCTCCGAAGGCGCCCGCTGGTGGAGCTCCGAAGAAGGGCTAGTCTCGTCGCGAAGCGTCGCGGGGTGGACGGCGTGCTCGCGGGTCCCTCCCTCGACCACTGACCGGCCTCGGCTTTCGCCTTCGCCGGCCGCTTCGCGGTAGGGTCTCGGGTCC
>DASYVW010000468.1:0-3704 GCA_035936675.1 Gemmatimonadales bacterium | reverse complement strand
CGGGTCGGTGCGTTCCGGGGTGTGGCTCTGGGTAGGTATGTCTCGAGCGGCGTGCTCCTCGGCCACTATCTGGTGGATGAGCCCCAGTGCCTGCGATGCTGGGGAGGCAAGAGAATTCCCGCCTCTGCCGTCGATGAAATGGCTCGCTATTCCAAGTCGATCTGGCCCTCGTTGCCTACCACGGTTCGGGCCGCCCCAACCCTCCTGCCCCTGATTTCGTACCGTTATCTCGATTTCGCCTGGGCTCAGTGGGTCGGTCCGCACGTTCCGAGCGCCAACCAAACCCCCGCCCAATTCCGTGACCGCCAGATTGCAGCCGCGAGGGCTCGGGGACTGGGGCTGGTGTTTGGCTTGAATTACCTGAGTGGCGGCGATGGCTCCAGCGGGCGAAGGGGCACCGCCACCGGTCGCTGGGAGATGTCGGCCCGGGAGGTGAAGAATGTGGGGACGGTTCTGGCGCAGGCGGGGTATGCCTGTGCGATGCTCAGCTGGCAGTATTCCTCCACCTTCGTATCGCGTTCCGGGATGAGTACCGCTTTGTCGGCTGTGTCGACCGCCGCAAGAAATCGCGCGCGCACGAGCTGCAAGAAGTAGGTGGTACGGAGTAAGGCAGCGGGGGTGACGGGAGCAAATCCCGTCGCCCCCGCTGTTGTTTTTGGGGCGTCCGCCGGAGCTCACTGGATCCGGACGATCTTGGAGACCGAAGGGACACCGCTTCCATTCAAGATGGTAAGCAGGTAGTGCCCGGGCGGGGCAAGGTTGCCATTGGCCGGGGCCGTAACCGAGAGTTGCCCGCCTGCTGCGCTGAAGCTCAAGCTCAGGAACCGTTGGCTGAGATCGAACGCGTGGGTCACCGAACCCAACCGGATTATGCTCACCTTTTGAATGCTTGCGGCGTCCGGTGTCTCCACCGGGAAGCTCTGGCCGTAGGAAACCGAAGCCGGCGCGGCGGTGATAGTCGGGCGCGGCCCCTTGAACAAGTAGGGCGGGGAGTACATCTCGTAGGTCTTTTGAGAGACTCCACCAGCACCTTCGCCACTCCCGGCGAAGAGCACGCGTCCGTCCGGCAGCAGGAGCGACGTGGAGTGATACATCCGGTCTATCGCGTTGGCCGCGAGCGTCGTCCACCGCTCGGTCGCCGGATTCCACATTTCGGCGGTGTGGACCGCGCCACTCGCGTTGTTGAACCCATCCGCGCTGGTCCCGCCGGGAACGAAGATCTGGCCGTCCGGTAGCAGAGTGGCGTTCATATGACGCCGGGCGAATGCCATGGAGCCGGTCAGATGCCAGGACGGTGACGCCTGGTTCAGGTCGATAACCTCGGCCGTGTTGGTGGGCGGCTGCCCGCCCCCGATGTAAATAATCTTGCCCGGTTCGTACATCACCGCCGAACCGTAGTCCCGGATTTGGTTCACCACTCGGGGGATGCCCGGGCCCCACGTTCCGTTCCCGCTCGGGTCGAAGTACCGGCTCACCACCGGCTCGCCCGCGAAGAACGTCTTTCCGTTCGGCGTCACGAACATCCTGGGGTAGTACGGCATGTTCCGAGCTGCGTTGGGGAGCGCGCGCCATCCACCCGCCGCGGTCCAGATCTCCGGCGTCTGGGTATACTGGCTAAGCTGATCGCGGCCGCCCAGCACCAGGATGTCCCCATTAGAGAGCACCGTTGCGCTCGGGTACCAGCGGCCCCTCAGCATATCAGGAAGCCGAGTCCACGTGTTCCCGACGGGATCGAAGATGTTCGCGTCAGGCAGGCCGGTGGCCTCGTTGATGTGCCCTCCGACCACGATGACTCGTCCATCGGGCATGAGGGTATGACCGCTGCAGAATACGTTGGTGCCGACCGGGACCGGCGTGAAGCTGCTGGGATTGGTCGGGTCCCATAAGTAAGGCTGGGTGGTCCGGCTGAAGATCAGCACCTTGCCATTGGGCAGGAGCGAGACGTGAACCGCCACCAACGGCATGGGAACCGGTGGCGCCCATTGACCCTTGTCCTCGCCCGTCGGCGCCGTGACCGCGATCGGGGAGGAGATGGCAAAGGCCGAGCCGCTGCTGAATCGGAGGACGTGGGAGCCCGTGCCACCCGATATGGCGAGATCAATGAAGGCGGCGGACCCTCCTGAGGTCACGGCTGTCTTGGCGCCGTCGAGGGTCCCAGTGCCGGACTCCATGCTTGCGACCACCTGGATCCCGTTGATGGCGTTCCCCTGCGGGTCGCGCACCTGGACGACCGGCTGCTGTCCGAAGGGAGTGCCGCCGACGGCAGTGGAAGAGGGCTGGGTCAGAATCGTGACCGTGGCCGGCTGAACGACGTGGTCGGTGAACGTGACAGGAGAACCCTTGAGCCCACTCGCGCTCGCCATGCTGGTCGTCGTCTGGGCAGTGTTGCCCAGGGTGCGAGCGGCGGCGGCGTACCCTTCGACGTTCGTTGTCGTTGCTGCCGGGCTGACCTGGCCATTATCGGTCCAAGTCCAGGTCACCTGTACTCCGCCTACCCCGTTACCGGTCAGGTCAGTCACTCGTACCTTGAGCGACTCAGGGAGCTGCTCCAAAGCCGGTCCCGCCTGGTCTTGCCCGCTGGCGACGAAGATGGTGTCCGCAGGACCGGCGGTTGCCGAGGCGGTGAACTCTGCCGTAAGCTCCGTAGCCGGGGCCCCGACAACATGCACCGCGATTGTGGCCGTGCCCACCGTGGTGGGTAGCGTCCAGGTGGTGCTCGCTTCTCCGTTGCTGCCGGCAGTGGCGGTGTCGGGAGAAGCCGACGCGCCTGCGGCGTCGGCATCCAGCAGGAAGGCGACTCGCGCGCCGGGGACCGGATCGTTATTGGCGCCGGTCAGTCGGACGGTGATCGGATCTGCTAGGGGTTGGCCAACAACGCCGCTCTGACCATTGCCCGAGACTACGGCAATGGCAGCGACGCTGTCGGCGCCAGGCGGGACGAGGCTGTCACCGCTGCAGGTAATCGTGCCGAAGACTGCGAGGATAAGAGTCCCAAACGTGACCGCACGACTGACAATGGGCCGCATGACAGTGGGTTGCATAGGGTAAGGGTTTGGTTATTGCTCTTCTGCCGCATAATCATAGGGATAGTAGTAGTCCCCATACTGCGATATTTCACCACCCGGATCGTTGAGCACGGTGCCGACGATGCTGGCCCCCACGTTTACCAGCTGCTGGTGGGCCCGCTTGGCCGCCACGCGATCCGTCTGCCCCGCCCGGACCACGAGGAGAACCCCGTCGGCGAGCGACGCCAGTATGCCCGCGTCAGCCGTGGCGAGCACGGGGGGCGTATCGAGGATGACCAGGTCGAAATTCTTGGCGAGCTCCTGAAGCAGTACCCTCATCCGCACGCCGCTCAGCAGGCCGGAGGGATTGGTGGGCAGCGCGCCGCAGGTGAGCAGTGAAAGACCTCTCACGCTGGTAGGGCGAATCACGTCGCTAATCGGATCGCCTGAGGCCGTTCGGCCGTCGATGGGGTCGAACGGGAGCACCTGCTTTTCGTCCCCGTTGTATGACGGGGTCAGCAATTCCATCAGACCGGGAGACCGCGGCACCTGGAAGAGCCCGTGCAGTCGGGGCCGGCGGACGTCGCAATCGATCAGAAGCACGCGAAGACCATCGTAGGCGAAGGTCACCGACAGATTAGCCGAGGTCAGAGTCTTCCCTTCGCCGGGAGCGGCGCTGGTGACCACCAGCGTCTTCAT
>DASYVW010000467.1:0-6293 GCA_035936675.1 Gemmatimonadales bacterium | reverse complement strand
TGATCATCAGGGCCGCCAGCGTGTCCTTGTGAGCGGCGGCCTTGGCGCCGAGATCCTTGAGATCGATGTTGCCCTGCGGGTCGCTCTTGACCGCCACCACCTGCATGCCTGCCATCACCGCGCTGGCCGGGTTGGTCCCGTGAGCGGACTGCGGGATGAGGCAGGTGGTGCGGTGGGACTCGCCTCTGGATCGGTGATACGAGCGGATGACCAGCAGTCCCGCATACTCGCCCTGCGACCCCGCATTGGGCTGCAGCGACACCGCCGCAAACCCGGTGATCTCGGCCAGCTGATACTCCAGCTGGTTGAAGAGCAGCTGGTAGCCGGCCGCCTGGTCTCGCGGCGCGAAGGGGTGAAGCCGGTTGAACTCGCGCCAGCTCACCGGCATCATCTCGGTCGTGGCGTTGAGCTTCATGGTGCACGAGCCGAGCGGGATCATGGCTGAGGTGAGCGACAGGTCGCGCGCCTCGAGACGCTTGATGTAGCGGAGCATTTCGGTCTCGGAGTGGTAGCGGTGAAAGACCGGATGCTCCATGAAGGACGTGGTACGGGCAAGCCCCTGCGGAATCGCGCGCTCGCGCTTGATCCCGATGTCGTCCAGCATGAACGGCAGCGCCTCGTTCAGCGAGAAGATGGAGATCAGGTCGGCCACGTCGCCCAGGGTGACCGTTTCGTCCAGTGCCACACAGATTCGGGTGGGCGAGAGCTGGCGCAGGTTGATTTTGCGCACCCGGGCCGCATCGAGCAGGCGGGGCACGGCCCAGCCCTCCACCTCGATGCAGATGGTGTCGAAGAAGTCTTCGTGAACCAGCCGGTACCGCAGCCGGCGCAGCGCGTTAGCCAGAATCACCGTTCGGGTGTGCACCCGTTCGGCAATGCGGCGGAGCCCCGACGGCCCGTGATACACCGCGTACATGCTCGCCATCACTGCGAGCAGCACCTGGGCGGTGCACACGTTGCTGGTTGCCTTGTCCCGCCGGATGTGCTGCTCCCGGGTCTGCAGCGCCATCCGAAGAGCGGGACGCCCGTCCCGGTCTTTGGAGACGCCGATGATCCGTCCGGGCAGGAACCGTTTGTAAGCGTCGCGGGTGGCGAAGAATGCGGCATGCGGCCCGCCGTAGCCCATCGGCACGCCGAAGCGCTGGCTGTTCCCAACCGCCACGTCCGCACCCCACTCGCCTGGCGGGGTGAGCAGGGTCAGGCTGAGCAGGTCGGTGGCGGCGGTGACGAGCGCGGAGGTGGCGTGAGCCCGCTCGCAGAGTGGCCGGAAGGTTCGGACCTGCCCGTCGGTGGCCGGGTACTGCACCAACGCGCCGATCACGCCCGGCCCGAACTCGAATCCTGCGGGGTCGCCCACTTTGACCTCGATGCCCCGGGCCTCGGCCCGGGTCTGCACCACCGCGATGGTCTGCGGATGGCAGCGCTCGTCGACCAGGTACACCGGATGGTCCTTAGTGGGATGCACCGCAAGACTCAGATTCATTGCCTCCGCGGCAGCCGTGGCTTCGTCCAGCAGGGAGGCGTTGGCAACCTCGAGCCCGGTCAGATCCGACACCATCGTCTGAAAGTTGAGGAGCGCCTCCAGCCGGCCCTGGGCGATCTCGGCCTGATAGGGGGTGTAGGCGGTGTACCAACCCGGGTTCTCCAGCACGTTGCGCTGGATCACTTGGGGGGTAAAGCAGCCGGCATACCCCATACCGATGTAGGAACGGAATACCTGGTTCATCCCGGCGATCCCCCGGAGCGCCTGGAGCACCTCCCGCTCGCTCCGTCCCGGCGGGAGCGCCAGCGGACGGCGGAGGCGGATCTCCTCGGGGACGACCGCATCGATGAAGCTCTCGAGCGATTCATATCCGAGCAGCTCGAGCATCTCATCCACGTCGGCGCGCCGGGGCCCGATGTGCCGGTAAGCGAAATGCGAGGGATGGAGGACGTCGAGGGTGGGGTTGCTCAGCTTACGGGCAAGAACGCTGGTCATGGTGAGAGTGGTGCTCCTGGTGGGGTCTTGCGGATCGACGCTTACTCCCCGATGTGAGACCGGTACGCCTTGGGCGACATCAGCTCTTTCAGCTGGGCCGGGCTGGACACCCGGAGCTGGACCATCCACCCGTCGCCGTATGGATCGCGGTTGACCACGCCCGAGTCGCTGTCGAGCGCGTCGTTGATCGCGGTGACTTCGCCGGTGACCGGACTGTACAGCTCGGAAACCGCCTTCACGGCTTCGATCTCGCCGAACGGCTGATGCGCCGTGACCCGCTCACCCTTCTTCGGCAGCCGGACGAACACCACATCGCCCAATTCGCCCTGGGCGTAGTCGGTGATGCCCACCCGCACGATGGCGGGATCAGTAGTGCGCGCGACGTATTCGTGTTCGAGGGTGTACAGCAGATCGTCCGGTATGTTCGACACCGCGCTCTCCGATGTGGTTGCGCGACGGAGGATAGGCGGAGCGGAGGGCGAGGTCAAGCGCGCGCGACGAGGGCATCCCACACGGCGGAGGCGGCACGCTCGAGCGCGGCATGGTCACCGTCATTCTCGATCACGTAATCGCTCCGGGCTCGCTTCGGACTGGACGGCAGCTGCACCGCCAAGAGGCGGTCGGCTTCGTCCGGCGGCAGCGTTCGGGTGGCCAGAAGGCGGGCCCGCCGCACGCCCTCGGGGGCATCCACCAACACGATGGCGTCGAACTCGGCGGGATCGGCCGATTCGAAGAGGAGGGGGATGTCGCTCACCACCATCCGGTCGCCCCGGGCCCGAGCCTCGGCGAGCAGCCCCTGCCGGCGCCGGTCCACTTCCGGATGAACGATGCGGTTGAGATCGGCCAGCGCGCGCGCATCCGCGAGCACCCTGGCCCGAAGCGCTGCCCGGTCGAGGGTCCCGTCCGACTGTAGCAGCTCCTTCCCAAACCGCGCCGCGATCTTCGCCAGCACCGGCTGGCCTGGCGCCTGGGCTTCCCGGACGAGCTGATCGGCATCAATGACCGTAGCTCCCCAGCGCTTGAAAAGCTCCGCAACTGTGGACTTTCCGGCCCCGATATTTCCCGTCAAGGCGACAGAGAGCATGCTCCAAGGTCCCTACAGCAAAGCCGTCTGATCCTCGTCTCGGCGCGGCACGGAATGACAGTGCCTACACCTTGCCTGGTAGCTCTCCCGGCCCCCGATCATGATGGTTGGCGAGTCATATCGCGCGGGGTTTCCATCGATGAGACGCTGGTTACGGCACGCGGGGTCGCCGCAGAGCACGCAGATGGCCTGGAGCTTGTCGACCATCTCGGCGATGGCCATGAGCTCACCCATGGAGCCGAATGGCTCGCCCCGGAAGTCGGTGTCGGTGCCGGCCAGGATGACCCGCACGCCCCGGCCCGCCAGCGTGGTGGCGACGTTCAGGATCTGCGAGTCGAGGAACTGGGCCTCGTCGATCGCGACGATCTCGGTGTCGGGCCGCACCAGGCGGAAGATCTCGCCGGCCGAATCCACCGGGCTGGCCTCGAGCTCGGTGCCGTCGTGGCTCGAGACGCTGTAGAGGCCGGTGTAGCGGCTATCGAGGTGGGATTTGAAGACCTGCACCTTACGCCTGGCTATCGTGGCGCGACGGACTCGACGAATCAGCTCCTCGCTCTTGCCGCTGAACATGACGCCGCTGATTACTTCGATCCATCCGGGGTGCATCCCGTAGTTCATTTCGACTCCGCCTGGTTGGGTGGGGATGCAAAATGTAGAGCCACGAGCGGGAAACTCCAGCCACCTTGCGGACGATTCATCCGCTCCACGATATTCGTCCGCCGATGGCTCTGTCTGCCTCGTAAGGAGTCCGCGTGAACAAGCAGGAATTGGTTGCCTCCGTCGCCAAACGACTGAGTGTGACCAAGGCCAAGGCAACCGAAATCGCCGAGCTCTTCTTCGCGTCGGGCGGGATCATCGCGTCCGAGCTAAAGCGGGGCGGGAAGGTTGCGATCACGGGTTTTGGAAGCTTCGAAACCAGGAAGCGGGCCGCGCGCGAGTGGCGCGACCCGCGCACCGGGAAGGCTACGAACATCAAGGCGTCCACCGTGCCGGCCTTCCGGGCCAGTCGGGCCCTGAGGGATCTGGTCAACCGAAAACGGTAGGGCGTCCGGCGTTCGCCCTAGGGTCGGGGGCGGACAGGCCTCCCGGAGGGACCGTTCTCGCGCCGCGGTGGCCGGGCGGGCCCCCGATCGACCCGGGCCGTCACCCGCTTCCGCCGCACCGTGATCCCATTGAGCGCGCCGGCCAGCTTCTCCGCATCTTGGGCCGGAATCTCGATGAGCGAGTAGGCGTCCCGCAGCTCGATTCTCCCGATCTTGCCCCGCTCGAATCGTAGCTCCTTCGTCAGCACCGCCACAAAGTCATTCGCCGTTGCGCCGTCCTTCTTTCCCAGGCCGACATAGATCTTCGATGTCGCCGGAATATCCGGCAGCGGTGCCGGCGCGGCTGGAGCCGAACCGGTCCAGAGATCAAACAGCGCGGCGGCCACGGCCGCGGGATCGTGTCGTTCGAACAGCGGCGCCAGCGTCAACAGCGCCCGGTTGGGCTTCCCCTGCTCGATGGCCTTGGTAATGGCGGCTCGCTGGCCGCTCGCCGCGTCCATGACGGAGTCCACCAGACTGGGGAGCTGGAGCGGACGCCGCGGCGCCGCGATTCGGGCGGCATAGGTCTCTGCTTCGGGGGGAACCAGCAGGACCACTTCGCCGGCGCCGAGCAGCTGCCGGAGCCGTTCTGCTGTGGGAAGATCGAACGCGATGATGGTCCCGGCTGCGGGCGCGTCCCCCGTCACCAGGCGGACTTCGGGCTCACCGGCCGATACGACCTGCGCTATGGCCGCATGCCGGCTCCGATCCGCGGTCCAGATGACCAGGGACGCTGGGTCGAGCAACTCCACCAGGTCAGCCAGGGCCGGGACTCGCCGTGCCCACGCTACGCTCACGGTGCGAACCGGGCCAACGGTGGGGAGGCTCCCCGCCGAGACGCCAATGGTGAGTGCCTTTCGCGCGTAGCGCTCGACCAGAGACCCGATCCGCTCCGGGTCGGCGGTGTAGATGACCCGCATTGCGTCTTTGGGCAGGTCTTGCATCAACGGGGTGATCTTGTCTTCGTCGGCCCAGGTCTCCGGCCAGGCCAGGAAGAGTGCGGTCACGTCCTCCATTCGGAGCGCGGACCGGGTGGCCAGGGTCAGCGCGGTCTCCGGGCTCGCGATCACCAGGTCCAAGGCGCCTGTCCGAAGCCTTCGCATGGCCCGTGAGGTCCCGTGGGCGACTTGCACCCGAAGGCCGCTGTCCCGGGAGAGATCGTGCACCAGCGCTCCCCACTCGTCCAGCTGGCTCGCGGGCGCCAGCAGGAGCCCCCGTCCACCCTCGAGCAGACGGCTGAGTAGACCGGCAAGCCCGGGTGCCGC
This sequence comes from Gemmatimonadales bacterium, assembly GCA_035936675.1. Taxonomy (GTDB): domain Bacteria; phylum Gemmatimonadota; class Gemmatimonadetes; order Gemmatimonadales; family GWC2-71-9; genus CAVVWJ01. The sequence continues at coordinate 884 of DASYVW010000467.1, read as the reverse complement.
ATGAGCCGGCACCGGCGGGGTATAGGCGACGAGATTATTTCCTCGAGCCGCCGTCGGCGCGGCTTCCCTGGCCCTGGCGTCGTCCGCATTCCAACCCAGCCGTTCGAGCGCCACCGCGATTGGGGGCTTGAGATGGAGGTCTTCGAAGGTAGGCACACGGTGAAGCTAAGCTCGATTGCTCCGGTTGACATCCCCCGGCCGTTGACAAACTTTTCCCCGGTCTCGCCGCACCTGACCCCCAGATCGGATTGCCGCATGCCTGATCCTTTGTCGCTGAACGTCCAGCATCTCAAGGCCTCCGAAACCGTCGCCATCAGCAACGAGGCCAAACGCCGCAAGGCGGCCGGGGAAGACGTGCTCGACCTGGGCGTTGGGGAGCCTGACTTCGATACCCCGGCCCCCGCGGCGCAGGCCGGCATTCAGGCCATTCAGAAGGGCATGACCCGGTATCCTCCGAACGTTGGCATTGCCGAGCTGCGGCGGGGCATAGCCCAGCAACTCTCCGTCATGTCTGGCGGGCGCCGGATCGATCCCGATCAGATCGTGGTAAGCTCCGGATCGAAGCAATCGATCTTCAACGCCTGCTTTGCCCTGTTTGGACCCAAGGACCGAGTGCTGATTCCATCTCCGGCGTGGGTCTCTTATCCGCAGATCGTGCACTTGACCCGCGCGGAGCCGGTGCTGGTCCCCGGGGATCCCGAGTGGGGCCTCAAAGTGAGCGTGAGGGATCTGGACCGGATGAGCCACAAGCTCACCCGCGGGCTCATCCTCTGCTCCCCCTGCAACCCGACCGGGGCGGTGTACACGCTCGCCGAGCTCAGGGCCATCGCCGAGTGGGCGCACAAGAACGACGTCTGGATCATCTCGGACGAGATCTACCGGCG
>DASYVW010000466.1:0-3518 GCA_035936675.1 Gemmatimonadales bacterium | reverse complement strand
TCTGAGCGCGATCCAGCTCGCCCAGGTGATCGAGCATCATCGCCGCCGCCAGCATCTGGGCCGATGGGTTGGCGACGCCCTTCCCGGCGATGTCGGGCGCGCTGCCATGCACGGCCTCGAAGATCGCGGCTTTGGTGCCGATATTGGCGCCGGGCGCGAGCCCCAGACCGCCGACCAGACCGGACACTTCGTCGCTCAGGATGTCGCCGAACATGTTGGTCGTCACCATGACGTCGAACTGCTCCGGCCGCAGCACCAGCTGCATGGCCGTGTTATCCACGATCATGTCGTTGGACTCGACCCGCCCCTCATACTCCGTGGCTATCGCGCGGCCCACCTCCAGGAACAGCCCGCTGACCATCTTGAGGATGTTGGCCTTGTGCACGATGGTGACTTTGCGCCGTCCGTGCTTCACCGCGTACTCGAAGGCGTAGCGGATAATCCGCTCGCAGCCCCGGCGGGTCACGATGGCCATCGACTCACCCACCGCGCGCGGGTCGTCCCCGATGGCGATGAAGTGCTCGACGCCGACATAGAGACCCTCGAGATTCTCCCGGACCAGCACGATGTCGACGTTCTCAAACCGGCCCCCCGGCATGATAGTGCGGGCGGGCCGGATATTGGCGAAGAGCTCGAACTCCTTTCGCAATCCGACATTGACCGAGCGAAAGCCGGTGCCCACCGGGGTAGTGAGCGGTCCCTTGAGTGCGAGGGCGTTCTTCCGGATGCTCTCGATGGTGGCGTCGGGGAGCGGGGTTCCAGTGGCCTCGACGGCAGCCACCCCGGCAAGCTCCTCATCCCAGTGGAAGCGAAGTCCGGTTGCCTTCAACACCTTCACCGTTTGCGCGGTGATCTCGGGTCCGATCCCGTCCCCCGGTATGAGGGTTACATCGTAGGTCATGTGCCGCCGGCGAACGGAAGCACGGCAGCCAGTGCGGCCTTCAACGCCTCGTCGGGCGTTTTTCCTCGTCCCAGCGCGAGCGAGCGCCACATCACTTTGCCGGTCCGGGCGTCCCCAACCACGAGCGAGAGATCGGCCTGTATCCGACCATCCGGCTCCGGCCCGAAGCCGAGTGCCGCCGGGACCAGGGCGACCCGACCATCGGCTATGGCCAGGAGGCTCCTGAGCGAGGAGCGGAGCGGATCGGGAATCACCATGAGCTTGGGGGCGCGAAGAACGGCCTGGCCCATCTCGTCGGGCTCGGGTACGAAGCCGGCGGCACGCCGGGCCATCTTCCGCAGCTCGGGGGGAAGGATCCAGTGGACCTCTGGCGCACGGCGGACGAGTGCGTCACTGATCAACGAATCGGCGCGACGGAGCCCGCCACGGCGATCCTGGTACTGGGCGTAAGCCGGATCGGATTGCAGGGCGGGGTCCGCCACCAGCAAAGTGAGCGGGAGTACTCCAACCGTCTTCCCGGCGAGTGACTGGATCGGCAACGTCGGGACTGGTGGTAAGGCCTCCACTTGGGGATCGGGCTGGCGCTGGGGTTGGGCCTTGGCACAAGCGGGAGCGGCCAGCGTGACGAGAAGCATGAGGCTTCGGTAGGTCGATGATTTGGGCAATGAATGATACCGGTCGTGGGGCTTCAGGGTGCGGAAAGGTAATCACTCCAACGATAACCCTCCATCCACCACGATCGTCTGCCCGGTGATGTGGCGCGCGGATTCCGAGCAGAGGAAGGAGATGACGTGGGCCACATCGTCCGGCTCCGCCACCCGTCCCAGGACCGAGCTCTTCTGTGCCCGCTCGATCACTTCGGTGGGCAGCATCCCCATGCGCTCGGTCCGGATGAATCCGGGGGCCACCGCGTTGACGTTTACGTTGGCTGGTCCCAGCTCGACGGCCGCCGCCCGGGTCAGCCCGAGCAGCGCGGCCTTGCTCGCCGCGTAGTTCGCCACCCCGAACCCCGGCCGCTCGGCCTGGTGCGCGCTGACGCTGACGATCTTGCCGTAGTGCTGGGAGCGGAAGATGGGCGCCACGGCCCGGATACAATTGAAGGCACCGGTCACGTTGGTATCGAGCACCTCGGACCAGGCCTGCTGGGAGAGCCGCCAGAGGGCGCCATCGCTGGCGATGCCAGCGTTGTTGATCAGGATGTGGACGCCGCCGAGCTTCTGCTTGACCTCGGCGACGAACTGCTCCACTGCTTCGCGGTCCCGCACGTCGCACCGCCGGACATGCACTTCGATGCCCATGGCGGTCAGCGCGGTCTCGGTCAGCAGCGCCTGCTCGCTGACATCGCGGCCCGGCAGATTCACGAAGCAGATCGCCACGCTGCAGCCGAGGCGGCCAAACTCCATCGAGATGTGCCGCCCGAGGCCGGTCGCGCCCCCGGTCACGATGGCGACCTTCCCCCGCCAGCCCTTGCTGATTGGCTGGGGCCGCGGCTCCTCGAGCGCAGTTCCGCTCGCCTCCGGGGCCTCGTACTCCCACGAGGGCCGGTGGCCGAAGCCAAAGGAGGGCAGTGGCATGAAATTCGAAGGTACGGGCGGTTTTGGAGACCGGCAAGGTCGGGAAAGACGGGACGGACGGGAAGGATGCAAGCAACGAAATCCTGATCGCGAAACGTTGCTACCCTGAGGCGTGCCCTCTATTTCTTAGCCTTCCCGTCTTTCCCGCCCTTCCCGTCCTTTATACGTTCAGGCCATGCTCCTAAAACGTATCGGTTGGATGACGCTGGCTTTGGCCGGAGCCCTGGCCTGGGGCGTTCTGGCGCTCCACCGGGGCGAGACAATCAGTGCCGCTTGGCTGGTGCTCGCGGCCGTCGGCAGCTACCTCCTGGCCTACCGCTTCTACAGCCGCTTCCTGGCCGATCGCGTGTTCGGCCTGAACGATCGGCGCGCCACCCCGGCCGAACGCCTGGCGAACGGTCGCGACTTCGTGCCCACCCAGCGCTGGGTGCTCTTCGGGCACCACTTCGCCGCCATTGCCGGCGCCGGCCCGCTGGTCGGGCATGTGCTCGCCGCACAGTTCGGCTACCTGCCGGGCACCCTGTGGATCGTTTTCGGAGTGGTCCTGGGTGGGGCGGTCCAGGATTTCGTGATTCTCTTCGGCTCCATGAGGCGGGACGGAAAGTCGCTGGGACAGATGGCCAAGGAGGAGACCGGCCCGGTCACCGGTCTCCTGGCGATGGTGGCGGTACTCGCCATCATGGTAATTCTGCTGGCGGTGCTGGCGCTGGTGGTGGTGAATGCCTTGAAGGACAGCCCCTGGGGCGTCTTTACCATACTATGCACCATCCCCATCGCCATCCTCATGGGGTTCTGGATGAAGATCTGGCGGCCCGGGCGCACGCTCGAGGCCTCCGCCCTCGGCGTGGTGCTCCTGATGGCAGCCCTGGTGGGCGGTAGATACGTCGCCCAATCCACCATCCTGGCCCCGTATTTCACTTATTCCGGGTTGGCGCTGGCCTACGGGATAATGGCATACGGCTTCATCGCCAGCGTGCTCCCGGTCTGGATGCTCCTCTGTCCTCGCGATTACCTCTCCACCTTCATGAAGATCGGGGCGATCC
>DASYVW010000465.1:0-9314 GCA_035936675.1 Gemmatimonadales bacterium | reverse complement strand
AGCGGTGGCATGCTGGCCCTGGTTGTGGCCATTCTGCTCGGCCTGCGTCATGCGACCGATCCGGATCACCTTACCGCTGTCTCCACGCTATTCCTGGCCGATCATCGCCATGGTCCCCGCCGCGCGACGCTGCTGGGGCTTGCGTGGGGGCTGGGCCACGCCGCCACGCTGTTCGGATTCGGAATCCCGGTGGTCCTCTTTCGCCGGTATTTGCCGGATCCGGTTCAGCGGGGCGCCGAGGCCGTCATCGGCCTGCTGATCGCATTGCTCGCTGTGAGGCTCCTGGTGCGCTGGCGCCGGGGGTACTTCCACCTGCATGCCCACCACCACGCCGGGGTTCGCCATGCCCATCCCCACGCGCACGAGCATTCAGGAGGCAGCGAGGGACACCCGGTCCAGCATGTCCACTCCCATGCCGAGGCGCTCGGCCGCACACCACTAGCCGCCTTCGGCATTGGGTTGGTTCACGGGGTTGGGGGCTCGGCTGGTGTGGGAGTGCTTCTGGTCAGCGGGGCCACTGGCCGGGTCAATGGCGTGCTGGCCCTCCTGGCATTCGCCGCGGCCACAGCGGTGTCGATGGCGCTTGCGTCCACGGCGTTTGGATATGCCTTGGCCCGCGGGGCTGTCAGACGTCGGCTGACCGACCTTGTTCCGGTCCTTGGCGCCGCCAGCCTGATCTTCGGTATCTGGTATTCTCTCGGGGCGCTTCAGGGGCGTGGCTGAGCTATAGGGCCCTGCAGGGTGGGCAACCTTTACTTGTGACTCAGCGAGTATACGTATGCCGCGATGGCTTTGACGTCATCATCGCTCAGCGTCGCGCCGCCCTTGGGAGGCATCACTATCCCACTCTTGGACTCTTCCTTAGGAACCCCGTGGTTGATCTGTGCCACGATTTCATCGTAGCTCCCCTTGCTGTGAATCCACTCCGCATCGGTCAGGTTGGGACCGACCAGCCCCTCGGCGTTGCTCCCATGGCAGGCATAGCAGTTACCTGATGCGTGGAACAGGGCGTCGCCCTTCGCGACGAGCTCCGGACTGTAGCTCGCTGCCGCCCCGGTTGGGGTAGGGGCTTCGGGCTTGGCCGGAGTGGCAGCCGCATCGGATGTCTGGGCGAGCGCGGGTGAGGCCCCGGCCATTGCGAGCGACGCAAGAAGGCCGATATGGGTCCGGGCATTCATCAGGAAGCTCCTGGGGGTAGAGAGGCCTTCCATTAGCATATCCGGGGCTCGGAGTTGGTCAAGTCGTCAGGAACGGCGTATCGGGCTGATCACAGCCCCGGCGCCAGAGGCCGGATCTCGACTCTCCGGTTGGCTGCCCGACCCCGTGGCGTGGTGTCGGGGGTGCGCGGCATGGTGGCACCGTATCCGCGGGCGACGATCTGCTGGAAAGGCACACCCTTGGCGACCAGGTAATTGCGGACCGCCTCCGCCCGAAGGGTAGAGATGCGCATGTTGTCGGCGGGGGTTCCGGAATCATCCGTGTGCCCGCTGATCTCCACCTTCATGCTGGGACTCGCCAGCAGCACTTTGGCAATTGAGTCGAGCTCCACGTAGGACCCGGACTGCAAACGGGCGCTTCCCGACTCGAATGTCACTCCCTCGAGCACTACTCTCGCGCCGCCGCCGATGCTTGACAGATCGGGAGTGCGGGGCGGAGACGGGCGTGGCGGTGCTGGGCTGGCCTCGGAGGGCGCGGCCGGGGCCGGCGCTCGTCCCTGGGATTGACCGGCCATGCATCCGCTGGCGTTTACCGTCGCGCCGATCGGCGTACGGGGGCAACGATCCAGACCGTCGAGCACGCCGTCGCTGTCCTCGTCCCCCGGGCAACCCAGGGCATCCACGGTGGCGCCTTTCGGCGTATCCGAGCAGCGATCGAGCCCGTCAGCGATCCCGTCTCCATCACTGTCCTTGGGACAGCCTCTCGCGTCGACCAGCACGCCCTCGGGAGTATCGGGGCATTTGTCGATTCCGTCCGGGATGTTGTCCCTATCGGTGTCCCTGGGACACCCACTCGCGTCAACCGTGGCGCCGACGGCTGTGTTGGGGCATCGGTCTACCCCGTTGGCCACACCGTCGTTGTCGTTGTCCGCCGGGCAGCCGGAGGCGTCTACCTGCGCACCGTCCGGGGTGTCGGGACAGCGGTCACGGTTATTGAGGACCCCATCGTGATCGCTGTCGGGAATCGGCTTGCTGCCGAGCATGACGCTCACGCCGACGTTCAGCCCGAAGTTGGAGAATTTGACTTTCCGGGTCCCGACGGCGGGCGCGGTGCCGGTGTCACTCGTTGCTCGATTGAAGTTGACGAGCCCTTCGCCCCGCAACATCACCAGAGGCGTCAGCCCGACCCGAAAACCGAGGCCGACAATCAGAGGATTGACCGTGCCGCAGATGGTAGGTCCGACGCAGGGATCCTTGCCGTATCGAGTCGTCCCCACGCCGAGTTTGCCGTAGGCCCAGCTGTCCGAGCCCAGGAGTACATTATAGAGGGCGGAGGCCGAAAACGTCTTGACCTTTACTCCCTGGTCGAGCGTTCGAGACTTGGGATTGGCAAGGTCGGCCTCGGCCTCGAGCGAGACATTGAGTGGCAGCCACACGCCGACCCGAGCAAGGCCTCCGACTGCCCCGCCGAGATCGGTGGAGTCGCCGAAGGAGTGGTAGGCAGCTGCGGCGCCCACCTCGAAGAGGTACCGACGTTCCTGGGCCTGGGCGGCTGGGAGACACGACACGCTCAACACAAGAGCGCCCAGGAGCGACAGCCCCCGGGCCAGTCCCCTGGCGGGGAATCGGTAGGTCAGCATGGCTCAAATAGATACGGTATCGGGGAAAGACTGACAAGGATCACCGTCACATCCACCTCTCCCCTTGGCATCTTCTTCCGCCGCCACTACGATTCGCGCGGTTGTGCTCCGCATACGCAAGCCTTGGTGGCGATCATGCATGTGACGATCCTGTACTGCGTTGTCTGAAACTACAAGCCCCGAGCCGCCGGTCTGGCAGCTGAGCTCAAGCAAGCCTTTCCGGATGCCGAGATCCGGCTGCTCGAGTCGTCGGGCGGACTCTTCGAGGTGACCGTCGACGGCACACTCGTGTACTCCAAGAAAGCGACAAGACGCCACGCCGAGCCCGGCGAAGTCCTCAAGGCCATCCAGCAGGTGAGAGGTAAAAAGTGACCCATGCGCATCGCCATCTCCACCGGCGGCGGTGACGCCCCTGGACTGAACGCCGTCATCCGCGCGGTGGTGCTCTCCGCGCATCACCGCGGATGGCAGTGCTATGGGATTCAGCGCGGCTACGAAGGCTTGCTCACCTTCAATGGCGTCGTGCCGCTGGGCCCGGCGCAGGTGCGGGGCATTACCCACCTGGGCGGGACCATTCTGGGCACCACCAACCGCGGCAATCCCTTTCACTATTCCATGCGCGACGCCGAGGGGAATACCCGCGAGGTAGACCGTTCGGAAGACCTGGTGGCGGCATTCCAGGCCAGCGGCTTCGACGCGCTGGTGTCGATCGGTGGCGACGGGAGTCTGCAGATCTCCTACGAGTTGTGGAAGAAGGGTCTGCCGGTCGTGTGTGTCCCCAAGACGATCGATAATGATGTGAGCGGGACCCAACGCTCCTTCGGCTTCGATACCGCCGTCAGCACCGCCACCGAGGCGATCGACCGGCTGCATTCGACCGCTGAGAGTCACGATCGCGTCATGGTGGTCGAGCTGATGGGCCGCTACGCGGGATGGATCGCGCTTTACAGCGGACTATCCGGCAGCGCCGATGTCATCCTCTTGCCCGAAATTCCCTTCGATATGGAAAAGGTCTGCGCCAAGATCCGGAGCCGCGAAGCAGCGGGCCGGCACTTCAGCATCGTGGTGGTGGCGGAAGGAGCTCGGTCCAAGGACGGCACGGTCGAGATGGTCGAGCGCCGTGGCGTCGGCACGGCGGATCGATTGGGGGGAATCGGCAGCAAGGTGGCCCGCGCCATCGAGTACTACACCGGGAAAGAGACGCGCACGCTCGTCCTGGGCCATCTCCAACGAGGCGGCTCGCCCACGACATACGATCGGCTGCTCGCGCTCCGGTTCGGCGCCGCCGCGGTGCGAGCGATCGCGGACGGTGCCTTCGGCGTCATGGTCGGGCTCAAGGGACCTGGAATCGAACAGGTACCGCTGGAGGAGATCGTCGGCCGCCCGAAAAACGTCCCGCTGGACTCCGACACAATCGCGACGGCGCGCGAGCTGGGAATAAGTCTTGGGGATTAGTCAGAGTAATTTTCACCACAGAGAGACAGAGGACACAGAGGTTATATACCCACCTCTAGTTCCGAGGCTGGCTTAGCAAGTACGAGGACTTTGCCTGTTGACGTTACCTCTGTGCCCTCCTTCCCTCTGTGGTGCATTCTCTTTCTATGCGACCGTACCCCGAATCACTCTCCATCAACGTAGTCGACGTTCTCCACGGCGAAATGATTGCTGACCCCTACCGCTGGCTGGAGGACGGGGAAGCTCCTGAAACCAGGCTGTGGACCGATCGCCAGAACGAACTCACCGAGTCGTACCTGGCCGCCGTGCCTGCCCGGGAGCAGATCCGCCGCCGGCTTGGCGAGCTGCTGTCGATCGGGGTTCTCGGCACCCCAACTCCGGTACGGGGCCGCTACTTCTATCTTCGTCGTGAGGGGCGGCAGAACCAGCCGGTGCTCTTTTGGCGGCATGGGCTCGACGGTGCCGATCGCATTGCGGTGGACCCGAATGCTTTGAACGCAGCAGGCACGACCGCTCTCGACTGGTATTACCCGAGCGAAGACGGCCTGCTGCTGGCCCATGGCCTGTCGGAGAACGGCAGCGAGGAGAGTGTGCTCCATCTTCTCGACCTGGAAACTGGCCGGCACCTCCCCGACCGGATCCCCCATATGCGCTCCGCGGCGCTGGCCTGGCTGCCGGATGCAAGTGCCTTCTATTACACCCGCTATCCCGGGCAGGACGAGGTGCCCGCCGGCGAGGAGCACTACCACCGCGCGATCTACTTGCACCGGCTGGGAACCGATCCCGCCGATGACCCGCTGGTGTATCGGCCGGCACAAAAGGAATACTGGCCTGGGGTGAGCCTCTCCCCCGACGGGCGCTGGCTGCTGATCGAGGTGGCCCGGACCTTCGATCAGACCGATCTGTACCTTCGCGATCTCGCCTCCGGTGGCCCCCTGGTGCCAGTCGCGGAAAACCTGCCCGCCACATTCGAGGGGGAAATTGCCCACGGACGGCTCTTCATCCGCACCAACCTGGACGCGTCGACCTACCGTTTGTACATGGTGGACCCTGAACACCCTGCACGTGAGTGGTGGCGTGAGATTGTGAAGCCACGAGCCGACGCGGTGCTCGAAAGCGCTACTGTGGCCGGACATCGGCTCGCGTTGGCCTACCTGGAGCGAGCGTCCTCGCGGCTGCGGATTACCGATCTCGAGGGCCGGATGGTGCAGGAAGTCCCGCTGCCTGCTTTGGGAAGTCTCTTCGGGGTGGGCGCGGAGTGGGATGGCCAGGAGTTGTTCTACGGGTTCTCATCGTACACCGTCCCACCCAGTGTCTACCGGATCGATCTCTCCACCGGTACCTCAGCGCTCTGGAGGCGGGTGGAAGCCGACGTCGATCCTGCCCAATTCGAAGTCCGGCAGGTGAGCTACGTCTCGAAAGACGGGACCGCCGTCTCGATGTTCCTGGTGCATCGCGCGGGACTGCCGCTGAATGGCGACAACCCGACCTATCTCACCGGCTATGGCGGCTTCAACATCAGCATGACGCCGTCCTTCTCCCGTTCGCTTCTCCTCTGGCTGGAACACGGTGGCGTTGTCGCGATTCCCAACATCCGGGGCGGGGGCGAGTACGGCGAAGGCTGGCACCAGGCTGGGATTCTCGCGAGCAAGCAGAACAGCTTCGATGACTTCATCGGAGCAGCCGAGTGGCTGATCGCCCAGGGTTACACCAGACCGGGGCGGCTGGCCGCCGCGGGAGGCTCGAACGGCGGCCTTCTGGTGGGAGCCGTCCTTACCCAGCGGCCCGACCTCTTCCGCGCGGTACTGGTGCAGGTCCCCCTGCTCGACATGCTGCGCTATCACCGATTCCTGATCGCGCGCTTATGGATTCCGGAGTACGGATCGGCCGACGATCCGGTACAGTTCCGCTGGCTGCGCGACTACTCGCCCTACCATCACGTGCGCGACGGCGTTGCCTATCCGGCGGTCCTTCTCGCCACGGCGGAGAGCGATACCCGGGTGGATCCGATGCACGCCCGGAAGATGGCGGCTAGACTACAGGCGGCCACCTCGACCGACCGGCCCATCCTGCTGCGGCTGGAGTCGCGGGCGGGACATGGCGCCGGGAAGCCTCTTTCAAAGGTGATGGACGAGCTGAGCGACAGCTGGACCTTTGTGTTTTCCGAGTTGGGGGTCCAGGTTTGACTTCAAACAGGGGTCTCAGATCCATGGCTCAGCATGTCAAAACTCCCAGTGCATCGATGAGTCACCCGGCGGAATGGCTGGCCCTTCTTCGCATCGTCGTCGGGCTGTATTTCGTCAAGTCGCTGGTGACCAAGATGAGCGTGGTGATGCTCGGCGGACTCCTCCCGATTCCAGCTGTATCGGAGCGCTGGCTCACCGTCATGCCGAAGATCGTGGCCAAGCAGGCCTCAGAAAACCCGCTCTCCTTCTACAAGCATTTCCTCGAGGGAGTCGTGCTCCCGAACAGCAACCAGTTTGCCCAGTTGACTGCCTGGGGTGAAACAGTCGTTGGCCTGGGTCTGACCCTTGGAGTCCTCACCGGCCTCGCCTCGCTGGTAGGGCTCGTTCTGGTCATCAACTATGGCCTGGCCACCCAGTGGATGTCTCCGGGCCAACAGGGCTTTCACCTGGTGCTCTTTTTCCTGATGCTGGCATTCTTCTTTGCCCGCGCGGGCCGAACCTGGGGCATTGACGGCTGGCTGGCGCAACGGTGGCCTCGGTCGCTCCTGGCGAGGCGGCCGTTCTCCTAACGAATCATGTGCGGTTTCGTGTGCATGCCTCCCGCAACACCATCCGCCTCACAGTGGGCATCGTGCGCGCTGTAGATCAGACAGAACACGCCGTCGGCGTGCCAACGGTCGTACCAGAGCCGCATGGCAGTACGGTCCTGGGCCGAGAATCGGGTAGAAGGGCTCTCATCGGTGTAAAGAGCGATGTGGCTGTGGACGGTTCCTGACCACTCTGGTGGGCCGCACCGCTCGATTGACGCGGTGGCCGAGATGCCCATCGAGTCGGCTTCCTCGGGCTCGAGCGGATCGATGCGCGAGACGAACACGGTGTCGTTCCGGATGGTGCTGGCCAGGCAGGCGACGCGCTCCTCTCGCGCGGCAAGGCTCGCCTTCCAGAGGGCGCTGAGCGCCGCTCCGGCTTCGCGGCTGAAGCGAAAGGCCGCCCGGGGGTGAGTCGTTCCGCTGTCGCGCTGGGCGGCGAGCTGAATGGGGACTGCTGCCACGAGAAGAAGCGCCACCGAGCCGAGCAGCCGTGTCACCTCAGTAGTGCGAGCGGGGGAAGAGCACCGCCCCCTCAGGGCCTTCGATCTCACAGATGACGTCGTTCTCGCTGTAGAGCAGGCAGAATATCCCTGCCACCTGCCAGCGTTGCCACCACAACATCATGACTCCGCGGTCGGCCCCGGAGAAGAGCGAGTAAGGCCGCAGCCCGTCCCTCAGTGCCACGTGGGTATGCACGGTGCCCCGCCACCGGGAAGGGCCGCAGGTTTCGAGCGAAGTGCTGGCGGCGATTCCGAGTGAATCGGATCGGGCAGGGTCGAGCGGGAGCACGTCAGAGATCCGAACCGTGTCGCCCTCGATGGTTGCAGCCAGGCAGGCCACCCTCTCAGCCTTGGCGGCCAGACTGGACTGCCAGAGCTGATGCAGCAGCGGGCGAGCATCCCGATCGAACCAGAACGCCGTTGGGACGGGGCCCGGCGAACGCGCAGCGAGGAGGAGAACGGCCAGGGCGCCGAAGGCGATACCCCGTCGAGCCGGCATGCCGATCGGCCTACTTGCCCGATCCCGGTGCGCTTCCGATAGCCACTCCCCAGGGAATCTTCCCTACAGGAATGGTCTTGATCACCTGCAGCTTCTTCGTATCCACAACACTCACGTCGTTGGACGGCCCATTTGCGGTATACAGCTTACTGCCATCGGGAGTAAGTGCTATGCCCCAGGGGCGCTGCCCCACCTTGACCGATCCAACGATCTTGTTGGTGGCGGGGTCGATCACCACGACAGTTCCTCCCCGTCCGGTGGCCACGTACACCCGGTCTCCAGCAGGAGAGACGCGAACGCCCATCGGCTTCGCATCCTTGGGCAACGTTATCGTCGTGACCACCTGGTTATTGGCCACATCGATGACGGAGACGGTGCCCCCCACCTCGGCGGTCGCGTAGGCACGCTTTCCGTCCGGGGTAAAAGCCACGTCGCGAGGCCGCCGACCAACCTTGATCCGGGCCTTCACGGCACCACTTGAAGCATCGAGGACTCTGATCGACGTGTCGCTCTCGGCGGTGACGTAGACGAGCTTGCCATCGGGGCTGATGCGCACCCCTTCGGGCTCGGCGCCAACCTTCACCGTTGTATCAATGGTGCCCTTCTCGACATCGACCACAGAGGCTGTGCCGGCATCCTCGTTTGAGATGTACAGCCGCTTGCCGTCGCTGGTGATGTCGAACTGCTCCGGATCGGAACCGCCCGGCAACACCCGGCGAACCCGGCGCGCGATCACGTCCACCTCCGCGATGCCGTCCTTGGTCTTGTCTGCTTTCAGCTTCTCGCACTCTTCGTCAGGCATGCTCGGCGGGCATTTCGGTGATCCGCTGAGCGCGACATATACCGTGCGACCATCCGGGCTCACCTTGACGCCGCGCGGGCGGGTACCGACCGCAATGGTTGCCACGACGCTGTCGGTCCGGGTGTCGATGACGCTCAAGTTCTGGGAGTCTTCGTTGGTGACGTACGCCAGCTCTCCGACGGAGCCCGTGCTGGCAGGGGGGGCGGCCGTCGTGTCCGCCCGCCCGCCCAGGGCGGGCCGCTCCTTGCCGCAGGCCGCAAGCACGAGTGTACCCACCGCTGTCATTCTGAGCGAGGCGAAGGATCTAGTGAGGCGCATCGAAAATGGCCTTGTCTCGGTTACGTGTCTGATCGAGTCCCTGGACGCGGTCCACCCCGACGGCCTGAGTGAAGATCGCCCCGTCGATGTTGGCTTTCGCCAGCTTGGCTCCGGTGAGGTCCGCCCGGGTCAGATCGGTCTGAATCAAATCGGCGTTCATCAAATTG
>DASYVW010000464.1:0-7214 GCA_035936675.1 Gemmatimonadales bacterium | reverse complement strand
CGATTCGCGTTGAATACCGGTAACCTCAGCGGCACAGAGAATGATTTCCTGCGTCTGGACAACTTCATTATCGCCGACGTGCCGGTGCACTTTCTCATCTACCGGGTAAGGATGACGGGCGGAACCACGTAAGCTCACTTTCCAAGGTTAGTGAGGGGCGGGCTCGGCCTCCGAGCCCGCCCCTGCTAGTGTCTCCGATCATACCGGCCCCGTGTAGATTCCCGCCCCATGGAAGTCCAGATCTTCGGGATCAAAAAGAGCGCCGACACCCGGAAGGCCCTGCGGTTCTTTGCCGAGCGGAGGGTGAAGACCCATTTCGTCGATCTCCAGGAGCGGCCGGCATCGCCCGGCGAGATGAGCCGCTTTGCCCAGAAATTCGGCGGTGAGGCGCTGGTGGATCGCCAGTCACGGAGGTTTGCCGACCTCGGCCTGGGCGCGGCACGGCTCAATGACGACCGCTGGGTGGAGAAGCTCGCGTTGGAGCCGCTGCTCTTGCGTATGCCGCTGGTGCGGTACGGTCAGCAGCTGACGGTCGGTGATGCTACGGAGACGTGGTGTGACTGGATCGCCCGATGAGCCAGGTCTCCCTATCCGGAGTGGCGGTGGAATTCGGAGCCACCCGGCTCTTCGAGAACGTCACCTTCACGGTCGACAAGGGCGAGAAGTGGGGCGTTGTGGGCCGCAATGGCACCGGCAAAACGACCCTGTTCCGACTGATCACAGGCGAGGCGCAGCCGAGCCGCGGCACGGTGGCCCGGATGTCGGGTCTGCGGTTCTCGGTGATGGAGCAGCACCGGGAATTCGCCGGCGCCACCACGGTGTGGGAGGCCGCAGCCGGGCCTTTCGCCGAGCTGCTCGAGCTGGAGCGCTCGCTGGCCGCGCAAGGCGTTGCCCTTGCCGAGGCGGGCGATCGCTGCACCCCGGCGATGCTGGCGAAGTATGACCGCGACCTGGAACGCTTCGAGCGGGAAGGGGGCTACACGCTCGCGCCGCGGATCGATGCGGTGCTCCATGGCCTCGGGTTTGATCCCGACCGGGCCAGGACCCAGGCGCTGGCCGGCCTCAGCGGCGGCGAGCGGGGCAGGGTAGGACTGGCCCAGCAGCTGGTCGCTCCAGCCGACGTACTGCTGCTCGACGAGCCGACCAACCACTTGGACCTCGAAACAACCCGCTGGCTGGAGAACTACCTGTCCGGTCTCGATGCCACCGTGCTCCTCATCAGTCACGACCGTGCCTTCCTCCAGGCGGTGGCCGATCACGTGCTGCATCTGGAGGCGGGCACCACCGAGTCCTACACCGGTGATTACGAGGCATTCGTCCGCCAACGGGGAGAGCGTCGCCTGAGCCAGCAGCGCGCCTTCGACAAGCAGTCTCGGGTGCTTGCCTCGGAGGAGGACTTCATCCGGCGCAACATCGCGGGGCAGAAGAGCGCTCAGGCCAAAGGCCGACGGCGACGGCTGGCCCGAGTGAGCCGGCTGAGCGCGCCAGCGGGCGACGAGGGCACGATGGCCCTTCGACTCGAGGCGGACTCTCGCGGCGGCGACCAGGTCCTCGTGGCGGAGAACGTGCGCGTCGTAATGGAAGACCGCGTACTCCTGGACCAATTCTCCGCCCGGGTCCGTCGGGGTGACGTCATCGGCTTCATCGGTCCGAACGGGGCGGGCAAGACAACCCTGCTGCGCGGGTTCATGGGAGAGCGGGCGCCGGATGCGGGAGAGGTACGGATCCCCGAATCAGTGCAAGTCGCCCACTACCGGCAGGACCTGGCGCAGGTGCCTCCGGATCGCTCACTCTACGAGCTCATCAATGAGCTGAGGCCTGCCTGGGGGAGAGGTGCCATTCAGGGCCATCTCGGCCGCTTCGGTTTCTCGGGTGACTCGGTGCTGCGACAGACTGGAACCCTTTCCGGCGGCGAGCGCGCTCGGGTGGCGCTGGCCATGATAATGCTGTCCGGCGCCAATCTGCTGCTGTTCGACGAGCCCACCAATCATCTCGACGTGGAGTCCATCGAGGCGCTGGAAGACGCCATCGAGGTCTATGACGGTACCGTCATCCTGGTCAGTCACGACCGGGCGCTGCTCCGAACCCTCACCAACCGTGTGTGGGTGCTGCACCGGGGCCGGATCACCGACTTCCCCGACGGCTTCGACGAGTGGGAAACGGTCAGTGCGGAGCGCGCCCATGCCGCAGCCGTGGCCGCGTCAGAGGACGAGGCGCTTCGGCGGGTGCACGAGCGCAAGCAGACCCGGCGGGCCGAGGACGGCCGGAAGCGGACCCAGACGGCACGCCGAACCGCCCAGCGGACGGTGGAAGACGCCGAGGGTCGGGTGACAACGTGCGAGGCTCGGGTCGCCGCGCTGCGAGCGCAGCTCGAGGATCCCGCGCTCTACTCGAGGCCGTCCGGCTCGGCGGAGGCGCAAAAGCTCGGCATCGAGCTGGAGGCAGCACGGACCGAGCTCGACCGAGCTCTGAAGGACTGGGAGGCTGCCAGTGCAGTGGACGACTAGACGTTGTCATCCTGAGGGAGCGAAGCGACCGAAGGATCTCTCCGCGTGCGGTTGAGGGATCCTTCGCTTCGCTCAGGATGACATGGAAGTCGTAATAACCGGCGAAGAACGGAGGGTCTGAAGCACAACACAGTAGCGCTCGGTCAGCTTGAGCAGGGTGTCCAGTTGCTCGGGTGACGCGTCGGTTTCGAGCTCGAAGCGGAGCCGGATCCTCTGAAAGCCCACCGGCACGTCCTTGCTCACGCCCAGGGTACCGCGGAAGTCGAGGTCGCCCTCGGCGTGTACCGTCCCGTCGCGAACTGGGATCTCGAGCGCGCTGGCGACGGCTCTGAGCGTCACGCCGGCGCACGCGGCGAGCGCCTCGAGCAGCATGTCGCCAGAACAAGCCTGGAGACCGGTTCCCCCGGTGGCGGGGTGCAGGCCGGCTTCCACGATGGCCCGCCCGGTCTCGACCCTGCAGCTCACCCCCGCTCCGTCCAGGCGACCTGAGGCTTTAAGCGTAACGACCGCGCGACCCGGGTCGTCGCGGTACTGCTGCTTGAGAGGCGCCTGGAGGGCGCGGAGATCCTCGGTATCCATTCGCACATCCCTTGGAGGTATACCCGGAAAAGAAAAGCGTGAGCGGGAAAATGAAAGCGTGAGCGGGAGGACCAGGTGCTTCCCCGGTCCCCCCGCTTACGCTGTTTCTTCCCGTTTACGCTTCTTCTTCCCCGCTTGTTAGTGCGAGGTAACGCCGAGTCCAAGCTGAAGGACGTTGGCTGATCCGCCGCTGAAGGAACCGCGGAACCAGTTCGCGACCGGAGTCATGGACAGGTTACGACCGACCCGGACGTCATATCCGAGGCCGGCGATCATCCCGAAGCCCGATTCGTTGGCGAAACCGTTATCGAGCACCGAGTACCCAACTCCACCCTTCAGGAACAGACCGTTGGTGACCATCGGGTACCAATAGGCCGCCCCGGACATGTTGCCCATGGTAAGCCTCTGCCCGAATTCGCTCTTGGTCCACCCGTTGGTCTCCACGCCGAGGAGAATGTTCTGCCGGAGCGTGCCACCCAACTTGAAGTAGCCGCTCGCGCCACCCAGCCGATCGCAGCCGCTGCAGCCCAAAGAGCCGTAGCCGAGACCGCCGCCGATCCAGAACCCTTGCCGGGTCTGGGCCTGCTGCGCGTTAGCCGTCGTGGCGAGTAGAATCGCCAGGAGCGCGCAGAACCCTGTTGCCCTGAGCTTACCCATGTTGCCTCTAAAGGTTGGAGGGAAGTGCCGAGCTCGCCGGTGAATTCCGCGTTCGGCGCCGCTGTAAGGCGGTGGCGCGGTTGAAAGCAAGATGCAGACCGTTTCACGTAGGTCGTAAGCTGTTGTTATTTAACGCGTTTGATTGTCGATTCTCGGGAGCCCTCCTTGCGATTCGCACTCGACCCTGCCGCGTACGGCATTACCCCAAAACGAAACGGGGGCGGCACCTGCCGCCCCCGTCGCGCTACTGTAGTTGGAGCTTTTTAGCGCCGGCGAGGAGCCGGGGCGCCCTTGCTACCAAAGTTGTAGCCCAGGGTCATACCAAAGCGGGCATTGCTGCCGGTCAGCCCAAGCGGAATGTCGACGCTGGGACGGATCGAGATGTTCTGGTTCATGACCAGGCCGATGCCAAGCTGCGCCAGGCCGTAGCTATCCGAGGCCGAGCCCAGGGAGGTGCCGACCGAGTCCTTAGCCGACAACTTGGTGTGGGCCCACGAAATACCCGCGGTCGGAACGATCTTCATGCGGGGATTGGAGCCACTCAGGACGGTTCCAAAATTCACGCCCAGGGTCGCATCCTGGGTCGAGGAATTAAAGTTCACGTCGTCCGGACCGTTCCCGATGGAAAAGCTCGCGTTCGGGCACACGTGGATCGGATTCCGCGACTTCCCGACCGCCGTCTCGTAGCCGGCGTGGGCCCCGATGTTCAGAGGATGGGACGAGGCGCCGTCGATCGACAGAGTCTGAACCCCGAGGTTACCCCAGAGGCCGGACTGCATGCCGTACCCAACGGCCGCACCGAAGCTGTTGACACCGCTGCTGAACATGCCATTGCCGGTCACTTGCATTGGAGCAGTGGAGAATGAGGCCAGGCCCATACAGGTCTGAGCCACTGCGGGCGACCGAACGATCGCGAGCAGGGCAAGCGAAACCACGAGACTGCGGCGCATGTAGGTCTCCGACGCTGAGGTGGATGTACCCTGCCCGATCGAGATCGATCGTCAACGCAGCGCCACGGGTGCGGGCGACTGCGAACTCGAGTGCAGGGGTCAGAGAGGGGGACGCCTACCCTGGATAGGATAGGCCGAAGGGAGAGCATTTGCTCGGCTTCGGTAGCTGGACCATCCTATGGCGCCGAAACGCCCAGGACTCCTGGCTTTGCGTCCCCGCCTCACGACGGGTTTGCCTTTATCGACCGCCGCCCCACTGGGGCGACGGAAAGATGCTAACAAGGCGGCCCCACTCGCGCAAGGCTTGGTGCAAGTATCCACTTGCACACAGTGCAAATCGATGCTATACTGGCCTCATGTCTGTCCGTGACCAACTGCTAGAATCTGCCGCACGGCTCTACGCGGAAGCTGGTTACCGCGGCGCCACGACTCGGCGCATCGCGATGCAGGCCGGCGTCAACGAAATCACTCTGTTTCGCCATTTCGGCTCGAAGGACGCGTTGATCCGCGAAGCCATCGCGCGAGCGGGATCGTCCATGGAGGCTCAAGCCCTTCCCGATCCGCCGCGCGATCCTTCCCGCGAGCTCAAGGACTGGGCCAAGGCTCACATCGCTGCATTACGTAAACGCCGATCGTTGATCCGGACGTGCATGGGCGAGATCAAAGAGCATCCGGGAATCTTTTCCGGGGAAAACAGCCCGCCCGCCGTGGCAGCCAAGGCACTGTGTCAGTACCTCCGGCGATTGCGAGAGACCGGGCAGGCCAAGGCTCAGTTCGATGAGGTAGCAGCCTCGACGATGCTGATGGGGGTGCTCTTCGCGGATGCCATGGGGCGGGACATCATGCCCGACATGTACCGTAGCGAGCCGGATCAGGCGCTTGACGAATACATCCGGCTCTTTCTGCGCTCGGTCGGGGTCGGACGTCGACGGAATGTGGGTACTTCATGAGGTTCTACTTTGCGGTGCTTTGGCTTACTCTGCCAGTCACCGCGTTGGCGCAAAAGGAGGCCCAGGACGTCGCGGTCCAGATGCGGCACGTGGATTTCCACGTGGACTCGACCATCGTGCTTCACATCGATTATCTCCGTGGCGAGCTGCGGCCGACCTCGCCGCAACATTCACCGTATTTCGACGACAAGCAGTCGTTCACGCTGGGGATCGACTCCGCTCGCATCGGAATCACGCCCAGAGGGCTCAGCGATCTGCTGAACCGCTACACCTTTGCCTATCCTGGGTCCCCGCTCCGCAGACTAACGATCAGCATCGAAAAGGGCCGGATAAAGCAGCAGGGTACCATGCGGGGGATCTCGTTCACCACCCTGAGCGATTTGACCTTGACTCCCGAGGGTGAGCTACGGCTGCATCCGACCTCTATCAAGGCTGCCGGGATGGGCGTCGGTGGGTTGATGAAATTCCTCGGTCTTCACCTCGCGAACCTGGTCAAGCTGAGGGGGAACAGCGGGGTTCGGATCGAGAAGAATGACTTTTTCCTCTCGCCGGCCGAGCTTCTGCCGCCCCCGACGGTGAAAGGCAGGGTCGGGGCCATCGAGGTGAGTGACAGTGAGATCGTCCAAGTGTTTCAGTCGCCGGACAGCGAGGCGGTCCGGCCCTTGGTGGTGCCCGATCCCAAGGCCCACAATTACATGTTCTACCGTGGCGGCGTGTTGCGATTCGGCAAGCTCACGATGCACGACACCGACCTGTTGATTCTAGATGCCGAGCCTGAGGATCCCTTCGACTTCTTCCTGGACCAGTACAACGCTCAGCTCGTGGCCGGGTACTCAAAAAACACTCCCGATCATGGACTGATCGTGATGATGCCCGACTACAAGAGGACCCCGCCACTTCCGAGTAAGGCCAGGCCCGGCTCGCGCTAAGGCAGCTCCCCGACGATCTTGCGGAACTCTGCTTCGGTGAACGCGCGCAGCGTCTCCGTGCGCACGTTGCCCATGGCACCGAGCGACAGTGCCATCTTTGCCACCGCGGTGTCATCCGGCAGCTCGGCGATGGCCACTGCGTCGTATTGACCGATAGTGAGATGGAACGCCTTCAGCTCACCACCCACCTTCTTATACGCCTGCTTGGCGGCCTCCAGCCGAGCGGGTCCTTGCTTGATGGCTGCGATCCCCTGCTGGGTGTAGCGGAGAAGAGAGATGTAAGTCGGCATGGCTCGTCCTCCGGGGTGAATCTCCTGCCGTGGTGGATAGGTCCCCTTAACCTGCAGCACGCGCCGGGGGGGCGCTAGCAGGGAGCCATCCTTTCTGCCGGGCGGCAAGGATCTTGCCCCCCTGAATCTCGCTCGCTGGGGCATCGTCTCGATCCCACCGTCTAACCTCCCGCTCAACACACTCTTGCGGAGTTGCTGAATGCGCGCGTATCACCACCAGCGTATAGCCCACTTCGGGGCCATGCTCGCGTTCTACCTTCCCGTCCCGATCGCCTATGGCATCCCAGTGGAGGGGTTCTGATTACCCCCCAACCGCTGCGCGTGCTGGTGGCTGAGGACAATCAGGTGAACC
>DASYVW010000463.1:0-4114 GCA_035936675.1 Gemmatimonadales bacterium | reverse complement strand
GGGCGCCGGCGCCGGCGACTCGATGGCGTCGGTCGAGTCACTCCCGGTAGGCGTGAGATTACACGTCAGCTGCAGCTGACGCCCGCCGCTCGGCGGGAGCAGAGCCAGGCACACGTCCTTGTCTGTGCGCCCGACTTGTTGGGCCGAATAGAGAATGCCGGAGCCGTCCGGCAGCCAGGCCGCGCCGCGATCCGGGCCTCGGTTGAGCGTGAGTCGGATCGGGGGGCGCGAATCGAACGGTTGGTCAGCCCCGAATGATCTCGAGCCAAAGGGCTCGGTGTGCCCGCACCCTGCCGACAGCCAGAGAGTAAACAGCCACTTAAGCCGGCTACCCAAGTTCACAGCTGCCCGAAGGAGTAGAGGTCACCCACCTTGTTCACCGTGGTGTCCGCGGTCCCGTCCAGAAAACGCACAATGTTGAGCGGGTAAACTTCGGCGACGATGCCCGTGCCCGAAGGGGAGAGCTGAGGTCGGCGTAAGAGCCCGGGACCATCTACGGTCATATCGGTTCCGTCTTGAAGGTTCACCACGTGCGCCACGCCTCCACTGTCCCACTGGGTCGGCCCCAGTGAAGAATCCACCGTGAACGCAACCCGTCCGCCGACCACCGCCGCCATCCGGGTACCCACCACATCGACGTCGCGCGCGAACCCGGCCGGCCCGAAGTCGTGCGCCACGGTCACGTCACCGGTGGAGAGTAGCTTGCGGTAGACCCGGGAATCGCCGTTGAGCGTGTAATAGACCTCATCCTCGCTGGCGCCGGCCGACACACCCGATGCGTAATCGGTCCCCGCAATCGCATGGAGGGTGACAGGGGTTCCATCCACGTTGAGCCACACCGCGTCGAGCCCCGAGCGCAGGGTATCGGGAGGGCAGAACTGACAGGGCCTGCGGACCGTGACCGCCTCGCCCAGAAAGACGAGCCGGCTGGGGCCGAGCCAGTGGATTTGCGACACGCCCTGATGCAGCCGTCCGCTGGGGAGGGTGTAGGGCACGGAGTGAAGCTGCTGCCGGGTGGCGGGATCGCTCACCGACCCGAGCACGATGCTCTGTGCGTCGGGCAGGACGGCGCCGATGCTCGAGGTGGCGGCGATATACGCCAGGCGCCCATCGGCGGCGGGAGCGGCCGATTCCAGCGCATCGGTCAGGTTGATGCTGTTCGGAGTAAGAGCGCAGGAGAGCTGCTGTTGGCTGCCGCCGGTTACTGGAAGACGGGCCAGACACACATCGTTGCCCCGGACGCCGACCAGCTGAGTCGAATAGAGAATACCCGAGCCGTCAGGAAGCCAGGCCGGCTGCAGGTCGGGGCCGCGATTCAACGTGAGCCGCACCGGCGGGGTAGGGTCGAACGGCTGATCGCGATCGAAGGGCGGCGTGCTGAACGGCTCGGTATGACCGCACCCCAGCGCGGCCACCAGGGCAAGCAGCCTCACGATTGAATCCGGCTGTGCCATCGATGTGTCGATTCGGTGAGGGAATCGCCAAGGTGACGCCGCGGCCCCAGCCAGTCGCACAATCATCCAGTTGGGCCGACAGAGGCCCGTGCGTCCAACCAAGCTGTTTCGGACAAGCCAGTTAGTCCAGCCGCGACCTCCAGCGGGCGGGACGGCGGGGCTGGTGCTATATAAGGAAAGCTGTCCCGCGGCAGTGCTTGCATCCGCTACGACGCCGGGAGATCATGGAGCTGTGATAACCGCATCGTGGATCGGCGGAGCAGAGACGCTGGAGACACCGATTCCGCTGGTGGATCTCGATCGCCTGGAGCGAAACCTGGATCGCATGGCGGGATACGCCTCCCGTCATGGACTCGCTCTGCGGCCGCATACCAAGACCCACAAGTCATCTCGGGTTGCATCGGAGCAGCTGCACCGCGGTGCCGTTGGCCTCACCTGCGCCACGCTGCTGGAAGCCGAAGTGATGTCGGAGGTCTGCGACGACATCCTGCTGGCGTATCCTCCGGTCGGGAGCTCGAAGCTCCAGCGTCTGCTGGCGCTGCCCGACGATACCGAGCTTACCGTTGCACTGGATTCGATCGAGGTGGCTGAGGCGCTCGCGCATGCAGCCGGAGAACGGGGCCGGACGGTGGGCGTCTACGTCGAGCTCGACGTCGGGATGCGCCGAGTGGGACTCCCGGCCATCGAGGACGCGCTGGCGTTGGTCCGGCATGTGTCGGAGCGGCCGCCGCTGCTCTATCGTGGCATCACGTTCTATCCCGGGCACATTCGTGCTCCGGTGGGGCAGCAGGACGAGGAGATCGCCCGGCTGAGCCGCGACGTGCACGTGGCGATCGAGGCGCTTGACCGGGCGGGCCTCCGGCCAGACGTGGTGAGTGGCGGATCCACGCCGACGATCACGACAGCGCATGAGATCGAGGGCCTCACCGAGATTCGGCCCGGGACGTACGCCTACAACGATCGCATCACTCAGCAGACCGGAGCCTGCAGCTGGGACGATTGTGCTCTCACCGTGCTGGCGACGGTTGTGAGTACGGCTGTACCGGGTCAGGCCGTGATCGATGCCGGCACCAAGGCGCTAGGCCGGGAACCGGCGGCCGGACCGGAAGATGGATTCGCCGCCCTGCTCGACCGGCCGGAGGTGACCGTGCAGCGACTCTCCGAGGAGCACGGCATCCTCGATCTTCGACACAGCGACTGGCGGCCCGCGGTGGGTGAGCAGGTCCGGCTGGTACCGAATCACGTGTGCGTCGCGGTTCACTTGCACGAGGTCGTCTACGGCATGCGGGGCGACCGCATCGAGACCAGCTGGCCGGTGTCGGCTCGTGGCCGGCGGCCCCACGGCCGCTCGGTCGGGGTGTGATCCCATGCTCCTCCGCCGCTTCTACGACCCCAAACTCGCCCAGGCCAGCTACCTCATCGGCTGTCCCGCGAGCGGCGAGGCGCTGATCGTCGATCCCAACCGCGACCTCGATCCCTATCTCCAGGCGGCGAACGAGGAGGGGCTCCGGATCGCACACGTGAGCGAGACCCACATCCATGCCGACTTCGTCTCCGGTGCTCGGGAGCTGGCTCACCGGGCCGGCGCGCGACTCTACCTCTCCGACGCGAGCGGAAACGACTGGAGCTACCAGTACGCCGTCGAGTCGAAAGCGGTGCTGGTGCGTGACGGATCGGAGTTCAGGGTCGGCGCGGTCGAGATCCGGGTGCTGCATGTGCCGGGGCATACCCCGGAGCACCTGGCCTTCCTCGTGACCGACACGGAGACCGCATCGGAGCCGATGGGTGCTCTCACCGGCGACTTCATCTTCGTTGGCGATGTCGGCCGGCCGGATCTGCTCGAGCGAGCCGCTCAGGCGAAGGGCACCATGGAAGCAGGGGCCCGACAGCTGTTCCGGTCGCTCCAGCGATTTCGTGCACTGCCGGACTACCTCCAGATCTGGCCCGGCCATGGTGCCGGCTCCGTCTGCGGCAAGGCGCTCGGCGCCGTCCCTCAGTCCACTCTGGGCTACGAGAAGCGCTTCAATTGGGCCTTCGGTATTGCCGACGAAACCGCATTCGTGAGCGCCGTGCTGGCGGGCCAGCCCGACCCACCGCGTTATTTCGCCGAGATGAAGCGGATCAACCGCGCCGGGCCACGGCTGCTCGGGGGCATCCGCCGGCCGGCACGACTGCCGGTGGCGACCCTCGCCGCGGCGCTCGCGCAGGGCGCGACCGTGGTGGATATCAGGCCAGCCGTGGAGTTCGCTCATGGGGCCGTACCCGGCACGCTCAGTATCCCCGGCGGCCGCACCTTCACCACCTGGGCCGGATGGCTGCTCCCGTACGATCGGGATTTCTATCTCATCGTCGACGATCGGAGGGGCCAGACGATAGATCAGCTGGTGCGCGATCTCGCGGGGGTTGGACTCGACCGAATTGCAGGCTACTTCGGGAGCGAGGTGGTGGACGCGTGGCGTGCCTCGCAGGGTCAGCTCCAGACCATTCCCTCGCTCAGCGTGGCTGACCTTGTGGCTCAGCTCCAGTCCAACGACAAAGTGGTGGTAGATGTGCGTGGGGAAGCGGAGTGGAAGGCGGGTCACCTGCCCGGATCGCTCCACCTGCCGCTCGGCGAGCTCGATGGCCGGCTCAACGAGCTGCCGCGGGATCGCACGGTGATC
>DASYVW010000462.1:0-1837 GCA_035936675.1 Gemmatimonadales bacterium | reverse complement strand
ATCTAAGCGTCGATGTCGGCTGTCACCTTGCCGGGCGCGGTCGTCCGGAGCGCCGATTCCTGCCTCGTCGACCATCGATGCGAGTGCTCCAGAATCAGATCCCATGGCCTGGGGCCGCCACGAGCGATGAGAATGGTGGTGGGGCCGGCTGAGCTCGTTTGTGCTTGGTGCGCTCGAACCCGCGAATCAGATTGATGCCAGGGGCCTTCCCGGCACCACGAACTGTTGTTTTGTGCACGTCTCTCAGTGTCGTTGATCGGTTGGCCCCGCCGGTTCCCTCCCAACTCAGCGGCTGGAGGAGGAGCGATGGACGTGGTGTTGGAACGGTGTGCCGGGGTCGACATCGGCAAAGACGAGGTGGTCGCCTGTGTGCGGACCCCCGGACCGGGTGGCCGTGGCCGCCGCAAGGACACCCGAACGTTCCCGTCGTTCACTGGCGGGCTCGAGGCGATGGCCGACTGGTTCGCCGCCGAAGGGGTGACGGAGGTGGTGATGGAAGCCACTGGGTCGTATTGGAAGCCAGTCTGGTATGTGCTGGAGGAACGAGCCTTCGAGTTGAAGCTCGTGAACGCCGCCCACGTCAAGATCGTCCCCGGCCGCAAGAGTGACGTGCTCGACGCCGAGTGGCTGGCCGAGCTACTCGAGCACGGCCTGCTGCGCGGCAGTTTCGTGCCCCCGGCAACGATCCGGGAGCTACGCGATCTGACCCGCTACCGCAAGCGGCTCATCCAGGCCCACACCGCCGAATGCCAGCGGATCCAAAAGACCCTGGAGGATGCCGGCATCAAGTTGGACTCGGTCGCGTCCGACGTGTTGGGCGTGTCGGGCCGGGCCATGCTGGCCGCGCTCGTCGCCGGCGAACGTGACCCCGAGGTTCTCGCCGAGCTGGCCAAGGGCCGGTTACGCAAGAAAATCCCTGAGCTGCGCCAAGCGTTGCGGGGCCGGTTCCGTGACCATCACGGCCTGCTGATCGGCCTGTGCCTCGACCACACCGCCCACATCGAAGCCGCCATCGCCACCCTCGACGAGCGGATCGATGCCGTGTTCGCGGCCAACACCAGCGACGCCGGCGTCCCTTTCGAACAGGCCCGTGACCGGCTCGACACCATCCCCGGGGTCGGGAAACGGGCCGCCGAATGCATCATCGCCGAGATCGGCGTCGACATGTCCCGGTTCCCGAGCGCCGCTCACCTCGCCTCGTGGGCGGGGATGGCACCAGGCAACAACATCACCGGCGGCAAACGCGGATCAGGCAAGACCACCAAAGGCGACGTGTGGCTCCGAGACATCCTCACCCAATGCGCCTGGGCCGCCGCCCGCACCCACGACACCTACCTCGCCGCCCAGTTCTGGCGGCTCGCTCGCCGCATCGGCAAGAAGAAAGCCGCCATCGCAGTCGGCCACTCCATCCTCGTCATCGCCTGGCACCTGCTCACCAACGACTGCAACTACGACGACCTCGGCGGCGACTACTTCACCCGACGAGCCAACCCCGACCACCAACGCGACCGCCTCATCACCCAACTCCACCACCTCGGCTACCAAGTCACCCTCCAAAACACCGCCTGACCACCGACCACCGACAACTCCGAGGTTCATTCACCTCTCAGTACGTCCGCGGATGTGCCCGCACGCGCGCCGCTGTCTACGCTCCGGCCCATGCAACTCGATGTGATGACCGCCGGGGCTGACCTCCGCGCCGTCCAGCGCTTTGCCAAAGAGGCGCAGGACGCGGGCGTGTCCGGCCTCGTGTTCACCGAGGGCGGACGCACCGCCTACCTGTCGGTGGCGGCCGCCGCGCTGGCCGCACCGGAGCTGTCGCTGGCGACGGGCGTGG
>DASYVW010000461.1:0-2934 GCA_035936675.1 Gemmatimonadales bacterium | reverse complement strand
ACCGGGTGGGCCCGCCACCCGACGTGATTTTCCCGACGATGCCGATTCCGACGGCGGAGCTTCTGCCCAGGACGTGACCAAGAGGCAAATCGTCTCAAAGGGGGATATCAATGATTCGGCTGCTTGGAACGTTGGCGGTGCTGCTGCCGGTGCTGTCGGCGTGCGGTGGGGATGCCGGCAAGTACGCGGGCACCTGGAAACGGGACTTGTACGGCGAGGGCGAGGTCCACATGAAGCTGGCCTCGAACGGCGGAGTGGAGCTGATGCTCCCGTCGCCACGCTGGCCGGACTCAGTGGACATGAAGGGGCGAGCCCAGGTGAAGGGCGACACCCTGGTATTCAAGGCGGACACCGCGGCGAGCGCCTGTCAGACTGCCGAGGCGCGCTATGTGGTCAGCCGCACCGAGGACCAGCTGCACATCGCGGGGCTGGGAGCGGACAACTGCGGCGGCCGCCGGGCGGCGCTGGTAGGGACCTGGCAGAAGAGTTGAAGGCGGGGAAGCGGGGAAGCAGGGAAGTGAGAGGTTGTGAGGGGCGGAGCTAAAGTAGGATGACACGCCTATTGCTTCCCCGCCGTAGACGGCCATTGCTGAGTCACACAGTGAATCGCGCCGAGGCCCCAGACCAGATCGGTGCAGTCGATGGCGACCAGTTCCCGGTTCGGAAACAACGATTGGAGGGTGGCTCGGGCCTCTTCGTCGCGCGGCGGATCGTACGCCGGGAGCAGGACCAGACCGTTCGCGATGTAGAAGTTGGCGTAGCTCGCGGGTAACCGCTGGCCGTCGTGCCACAGCGGGCGTGGCATGGGCAGGGGGACGACTCGAAGTGGCCGGCCGTCCTGATCGGTCATGCGATTGAGCCGCTCCAGGTTGCGCTGGAGCGGCTCGTAGTTCTCATCGGCCGGATCCTCCTCGATGGCCGTCACGACAGTCCCGGGGTCGACGAACCGGGTGAGGTCGTCCACATGGCCATCGGTATCGTCCCCCATTATCCCGTCGCCGAGCCAGAGAATGTGCGATACGCCAAGGTACGCCCGCAGGTGCTGCTCGATCTCCCCGCGGTCGAGCTCGGGATTCCGATTGCGGTTCAGCAGACAGGCCTCGGTCGTCAGCAGGGTACCGAGGCCGTTCACGTCGATCGAGCCGCCTTCCATGACGATACCGGGTTGAAAGACAGGCAAACCGAGCTCGTCCCCAATACGCGTGGGGATCACATCATCGAGATCGTAGGGCGGGTATTTGCCCCCCCAGGCGTTGAACTTCCAGTCTACGATGGCCTCGGTAGCGGCGCCCGCTTGCTGCCGTTGAATGAAGATGGGGCCGTGGTCACGGACCCAGGCGTCGTTGGTGGGATGATAGTGAAAGAAGACATTACCGCTGTCGGCACCAGCATCGGCCAGGAGCCGGCGAACGTCCTGCTCCATCTCCGGCGCTGCCACGTTGATGTGCACTTCCTCGCGATCCGCGAGGTGGCGCACCATGGTGGCAAAAATCCCGGGCACCGGGCCGAACTTGCCCGGCCAGGAGGCCTCCTTGTGGGGCCAGCTCAACCAGGTCCCGCGGTGGGGCTCCCACTCCGCGGGCATTCGGTAGCCCAGGTCTGCTGGCGCGGGAGTCAGTCCAGATATCGCTTGGTGAGATCGCCGTAGGCGTCGATGCGCCGGTCTCGCAGGAAGGGCCAGTGGGTGCGGCTCGCGTCCACCTTGGCCAGGTCGCACTCGGCGATCAGTACTTCCTCGCCGGTGCCGCCTTTAACCACGAGGCGCCCGCCGGGGTCGGACACGAAGCTGCCGCCCCAGAACTCGAGGCCGCCCTTCGGATCGCCCTCCTGACCGACCCGGTTCACGGCGCAGACATACACCCCATTGGCGATGGCGTGGCTTCGCTGGATCGTCTCCCAGGCCGCCTGCTGCTGAGCCCCGTGCTCGTCCTTCTCTCCTGGCAGCCAGCCGATGGCGGTGGGATAGAAGAGGATCTGGGCCCCGCTCATGGCGGTGAGGCGTGCGGCCTCGGGATACCACTGATCCCAGCAGACCAGGACGCCGATGCGGCCGAAGCGGGTGTCCCACGAACGAAAGCCCAGGTCACCCGGAGTGAAGTAGAACTTCTCGTAGTATTGCGGGTCGTCCGGAATGTGCATCTTTCGGTACTTGCCCAGGTACCGTCCGTCCGCATCGATGATGGCAGCGGTATTGTGGTAGAGACCTTCGGCCCGCTTCTCGAAGAGCGACGCGATGATGACAACGTCGAGCTCAGCGGCCAGCTTGCCGAAAGCCTCGGTTGAGGGGCCTGGGACCGCCTCCGCCAGCGCGAAGCAGCGATGGTCTTCGGTCTGACAGAAATACTGGCTGCGGAAGAGCTCCTGGAGGCACACAATCTGGGCCCCACGGCCGGCAGCCTGATGAATGCCGGCCACCGCCTTCTTCATGTTCTGCGCCGGGTCCGAAGTGCAGCGCATCTGCACCAGGCCGAGAGTCACGGTTCGCGTATCGGTGGTCAACGTCATGCGGGGATAATAATTTGGCGTGCGGTAAGAGTCATCATTGCCGGGGCGGGTGACCTGCGTCACCTAGCGTTCGCCCGGCAGACGCGATCTTGCTAGCTGTGTTCGGGCCCATGGCCCCCAACCGAAAGGGTTGAGCTGATTATGAGATGCTGGAGCGTCCAACTTCGCGCGATCTGCCTGGTCTCGGTTGCGACGGTGGCTGGATGTGGTGGTGAGCGGCGATCCGGTGCGACGCCGGCTGGCGACACTGCGGCCGTATCCGGAGCGGACACGGCCGCCCTGCGTGCGGTGGACACGACTGCCGCGCCGGCGCCGGACACGATGGCTCGGCACGACACTGCCGCGGCCCCGCCGGTCGCGCGCCCAACACCGGCGAAGAAGCCTACGCCGAAACCCGCGGCCCACAAACCGCCCGCGCCGGGCCAGCCG
>DASYVW010000460.1:0-15269 GCA_035936675.1 Gemmatimonadales bacterium | reverse complement strand
TGCACCACGTCGTCCACCTGGTCCAACCCCGCCGCCACCCGCACGACGCCTGGCCCACCCGGAATCGCCACATAGAGCAGGAACCGGCCAACCGTCTCGCTCTTGCGTCGCGCGAGCCCGCGGCTTCCCGCCAGGGCGGCGCGGACCTCGGGCCGCCCGCCGTGATTCTGGATCGGCGGCAGTGGACCGGGGGGGAAATCGCTGTCGGCCCGGACCCAGCCGTCCCGGTCGATCAGAGTGATGCGGTGTTTGGTCTGCGCCGACAGGCGCCGTACTGCTGCGGGCCAGCCCACGGAATCAGCCGGCAACGCTTCCCGCACCAGTGCGGCCTCGCTCTCGAGCGCGCGCCCGATCTCGCCCTCGAGATCACGCCGTAACGAGCGCTCGGCCACCCAGAAGAGGATGCCCACCGTGAGCACGAGGATGAGCACCGTTCCGAGGACAAGCCGCGTCGCGAAGCTCACCGGCTACGTGCCCCTCGCTCGTTCCCCTTGAAGCGATAGCCGAACCCGCGCACGGTCTCGATCAGTCTTCCCCCGTCGCCCATCTTGGTTCTGAGCCGCTGGACGTGCATGTCCACGGTCCGGGTCTGAATGTCGGGCTGCGCTTCCCAGACCGTCTCCAGCAGCTGCGGGCGTGTCTGCACCCGGCCCCGGCGCTCGACCAGCGTAAGCAGGAGCTTGTACTCGGTCGCGGTCAGGTTGAGCTCCTCACCCCCGACAGTGGCGCGATGGGCCGAGCGATCGATGGTGACCGGGCCGGCCGTCAGCGTCGAGCCGGCGCTCACCGCGGGCGAGCCCAACCGGCGGAGCAGGCCGCTGACCCGGAGCGAGAGCTCCTGAGGCGAGAACGGCTTGGTGAGGTAGTCATCGGCCCCGAGCGACAGTCCCCGGATTCGGTCCGTCTCATCCCGTCGGGCGGTCAGCAGTATGACCCCGACCTCACGGGTCTCTTCCCGCTTCCGCATCTCGGCGAGCACGTCGTAACCCGAGATGCCCGGGAGCATGAGATCGAGGATGACGATGTCGGGACGTTCCTCCCGCGCCGCCTTCAGGGCGTCGGGCCCGTTGGCCGCGGTGGACACCCTGAACCCCGCCTTGGCCAGGTGATACGCGACCAGGGCGGTGATGTCGGGCTCATCGTCCACGACGAGAATGCGGTGCGTCATGACGGTCTCTTCGGTCGGGGCGCGAGCTTGCCGTTGGTCGGCTCTTGCACCCGTACGCGGGTATGGGAGCGGCTCCGGTCCACCGCGCGGTGCCGCTCGTCTCGCATGTCTTTGTCGTCCTCCACCACGGCATCGAGAATTGCGGTCAGCATGCGCCCGTGAATGGTGCCGTTGCGCTGGAGCCGGTAGAGGACGAACTGCGCGATTGGGGTATCCCGGACCAGCTGGGCGCGGCGCAGGACCTGGAGGTGGCGAGAGACCGTAGGCTGCGGCAGGTCAAGCACGGCCTGGAGGTCGGACACAAACAGCGGCGCCGCGGCCAGGCAGTTGAGTATTCGAAGCCGAGTTGGTTCGGCGACCGTGAGCAGGAGCTCGGTAGCGGATGCGGTGGTCATATTCGCCGCGACGAATATACCAACAGGTGGATATAGGGGAAGGGAGCCCCTTCCCGCCCTTCCCGCCCCGGTCTTTATTACGCCCCGATGCTCTTCCTCCTCACTGCGCTCGCTTTCGCCGCTCCGCTCCAGGACACGGCGCACGTCGTGCTCGTGGCCACCACCGACATCCACGGCCACGCCACCGACTGGGATTACGCGCGCCAACGACCGTTCGCCGGCGGATTGGCGCGGGTCGCCACCGTGGTGGACTCACTCAAGGCGCTCTATCCGGGAGAGGTCGTGGTGGTGGATGCCGGCGACCTCCTGCAGGGTGACGCATTCGCCAGCTACTTCGCCCGGGTCAAGCCGCACGATCCTCATCCGCTAATCGAGGCGATGAATCTCACCGGCTACGATGTGGCCACGCTAGGGAATCACGAGTTCGACTGGGGTCTCGGCCCGATGCGGCAGGCGATCTCCGGTGCCGCATTCCCGTACGTCAGCGGCAACATTTACACGCTGGCGGGCGACACGCTGCTCTATCCACCGTACGCGGTGCTGCAGCGCGAAGGGGTTCGGATCGGTGTGGCCGGCTTCACCACGCCCGGCGCTATGGTGTGGGACCGGGAGCAGCTCCACGGCAAGGTGCGGATCGACCGGATTCCGGCGGCGGCCGCGAGGGTGATGGAAGCCATGCGTCGGGAGACCGATGTGGCGGTGGCGCTGGTGCATAGCGGGATGGACGGGCCTGCCTCGTACGATACGACCGGCATCGGGGGCGAGAATGCCGCTGCGTCGCTGGCCACGCTCCTGGTTCGCCCCGATGTGGTGGTGGTAGGCCACTCGCATCGGGAGATGCGCGACTCGGTGATCGGTGGCGTGCACTTCGTACAGCCCAGACCCTTCGGCGGCAGCGTCTCGATTACCCATCTCGACCTGGCCAGGCAGGATGATCGGTGGCGGCTGACGCGGGTGCGGAGCGAGCTCGTCTCCACGGTGCAGGTGACTCCATCCACCCGGGTGACGCAGCGACTGGCCCCGGCGCACGCAGCCGTGCTGCGCTGGGTCGATACACCTCTTGGCCGGGCCACCGGCCCCATGCGGGCCGGCCCAGCCCGGGTGGAGCCGACTCCGATTCTCAACTTCGTCAATGCCGTGCAACGGAAGCGGACCGGGGCCGATCTGTCTGCGGCATCGGCCTTCGATCTCGACGCCGGGTTCGACAGCGGGACAATCCGCCTGGGGGAGGTCGTGGCGCTGTACCCGTTTGACAACACGCTCCGGGTGGTGCGGGTGACGGGCGCGCAGCTGAAGGCCTATCTGGAGCAGAGCGCTCGCTACTTCAGGGCCGATGCCGTGGGCCGAATATCAATCAATGACAGCGTGCCGGGTTACAACTACGACGTGATTGCGGGGGCCCGCTACGATATCGACCTGCGAGGGCCAGTGGGCGACCGGATCCGGAACCTGGCCGTAGGAGGACGCCGGGTGCGACCGGCCGATAGCTTCACGCTTGCACTCAACAGCTATCGCCAGACCGGCGCCGGCGGGTACACCATGTTGCGGGATGCCCCCGTGGTCTACGACAAGGGTGAGAACATCCGCGATCTTCTGATCGAGGAGATCCAAAGCCGCGGCGAGATCGACCCCGCCGACTACGCCGGGCGCGACTGGCGAATCGTTCCCGAGGCCACCGCCGCCGCCGTGCGCGCCCTGTTCCGAGTACCGATAAAGCAGCCTCCCCCCGAGTCTCGGGACACCATCATCCTCCGCGTGCTGGCGACCGCCGATCTCCATGGCGCCCTGCTGCCGAAGGCCGACTCCGATGGGAAGCCGATAGGTGGCGCGGTCGCGCTGGCGGCCCTGATGGATAGCCTGACGGCGGACTGCGACTGTCCCACGCTGCGGCTCGACGCTGGCGACGCCATGCAGGGCACCGTCGTCTCCAACGTTACGCGGGGACGCGCGATGGTCGAGGTGCTCAACCGTCTCAACCTCTCCGCGGCTGCCCTTGGGGAGCACGACTTCGAGTGGTCGCTCGACACCCTGCGCCGCCGGATCAGCGAGGCCCACTATCCCTGGCTGGCGGCAAACGTCTTCGACTCGGCGAGCAGCCGGCGGCCTGACTGGATCGCTCCGTATCGGATAGTGCAGGCGGGCGGCCTCAAGGTCGCGGTCGTGGGGTACATTACGTCCGAAGCCAAGAGCAGCGTGAAGTCGGAGCTGACCGGCGGGCTTCGCTTTGGCGACGGCGCGCTGGCCATCCATGACGTGCTCACGGAGGTCCGCGCCCAACGTCCCGATCTCACCATTCTGCTCGCCCACGCCGGTGCTTCCTGCCAGGGCCCCGTGTGCACCGGCGAGGCGATCCGGCTCGCCGAAGGCGCCGAGTCGCGGACCATTGATCTGTTGGTGGCGGGGCACAGTCACGGGGTGGTCAACACGCGAGTGGCCGGCATTCCCATTGTCGATGCAGGCGCCGATGGAGCCGCGCTTGCCATCGCGGACCTGGTAAAGACCGTTGCGGGCGGACGGGAGGTGAGAACGCGCATTGCGCCGGTAGTCCCGGAATCGACGACCGCAAATGCCGCGATGGCCGAGCTGGTGGAGACCTATCGCCGGAAGGCGGACTCGCTCACCAGCCGGGTGGTTGTCACCGTTAAGCTGCCGCTGGCTCGCTCGGGTGACCAGTACCGGCTCGGCAGTCTGATTGCCGAGGCGCGACGCAACGTGCTGCGAGCCGATGCCGGCCTGGTGGGCAACAACGGCATCCGGGCGGATCTGCCGGCCGGGCCGGTCACTTATGGTCAGCTCTTCGAGATCCAGCCATCGCAAAGCCATCTGGTCAAGGTGACGCTCTCCGGCGCGCGGCTCCGGGACGTGCTGGAGCACGCGATCGATCCCGGAGGCCGGCCTACGGCGCACGTGGCTGGGGTGAAGGTTCGTTACGACCCACGTGCATCCAAGCGCCGGGTGCGAAGTATGGAGCTGTCGGGAGGTCGGAAGCTGCGGGCCGACGCCACGTATACTCTTGCCGTCGACGATTTTCTCTCTGCCGGTGGCGACGGGTACGCCATGCTCGCCGGACTTCCCGCCGAGCCGGGTGGCATGCTCGATGTCGAGGGTCTGATTACGTACCTGCGACGTCTCCCGCAACCGGTCACGTTCCGGGATCAACCAGGCTTCAGCTCCACCCGGCGGTGAGTGACGCCCTCCGGGTTTTCGTCAACGCCGGCGCCGTGGATCTGCCGGCCGGGGCCAATGTCGCCGACGCTATACGGGCCACCGATCCATCTCTGGTTGACAAGATCGCCGGCGGAGCGGCATACGTCACCGACGGCAGGGGTATCGAGATCGATCCCTCGACCCCGCTGATGAGCGGCGCGATCCTGCGGGTCGTGGTACGAGCCAGGGCTCGGGATGCCGATGCTGACGCGTGAAGTGATCGGCCGTCTTCCCAAGGCAGAGCTTCACGTTCACCTGGACGGCTCTCTGCGTCCGGAAACCATGGTCGAGCTGGCCCGCACGGCGAAGGTCGCCCTGCCGTCCTACGAGGCGGAGCCGCTCCGGCGGTTCATGCTGGTAGATGACGCCGCCGATCTGCAGGATTACCTGGACCGGTTCGACCTCACCATCCCTCTACTGCAGACGCCCGAGGCGCTCGAACGGGTGGCCTATGAGATGGTAGAAGACGCGGCGCGCGACAATGTACGATATCTCGAGGTCCGCTATTGTCCGCACCTCAGCCAGCGGCAGGGCATGACGCTCGACGAGGTCATGCAGGCCGAGCTCCGGGGCCTGGCACGGGGGGAGCGTGACTTCGGAGTAGTAGCCCGGGTGATCAACTGTTCGCTGCGGCATTACGATCCTGCCGTGTCCATCGAGATTGCGGAGTGCTCGGTAGGATTCCGTGACCAAGGCGTGGTGGCGTTCGATCTGGCGGGAGGGGAGGCCGGGCGCCCTGCGGGGAACCACCGGGCAGCCTTCGACGTCGCCGCTCAAGGGCTCCTGGGAGTGACGGTGCACGCCGGCGAGGCGGCCGGCGCGGAGTCGATCGCCGATGCGGTGCATCTGTGTCACGCCGACCGGATCGGCCATGGCACCCGGCTCTACGAGAGTCCTCAGCTCCGCGACTACATTCGGGACCGGCGGATCCTGATCGAGGCCAACATCACCAGCAACGTGCAGACCCGTGCGGTCCGGCGCGCATCGGAGCACCCGGTGCGGGCTTACTTCGATGCCGGCCTCAACGTGACGCTCTGCACCGATGGCTGGCTGATGGCGGGTGTCTGGCTCAGTGACGAGTATTGGCTCGCGCACACCGACCTTGGCTTTTCTCGCGGGGAAATCGACCAACTGATTCTGAATGGGTTCGCCGGAGCCTTTCTTCCCTGGCCCGAGCGGCTCGAGCTGCTGAGCCGGGCACGGGCCGAGCTGGCCGACATCCGCTGACGGAGAGATAATGCGCGTCGTGATCCTTGCCATTCTCCTCTTCACCGGCGCCATGTTCGCGGCCTGGGTGGTCCCGGGGCTCACGTGGCAAGGCGTCAATGGCGTGCTGGCTCAGGCGGCACCAGGCGGACAGGCGGACCCGCAGACGGTCACGCCGCCTCCGCCCGCGGCAGCACCCGCCTCCGAGCCACTGGGATTGTTGTACCGGCTCAGAGGCATCCTCGGTATCGTGGCCATCCTGGCGATCGCCATCGCCTTGTCGCACAACCGCCGCGCCATCCGCTGGCGGGTGGTGGCCTGGGGTCTGGCGCTCCAGCTGCTGTTCGCGATCTTCGTGCTCCGGATTCCCGTCGGCCAACAGCTCTTCCGTGCGCTTGGCAGTTTCGTGACCTCTATCCTCAGTTTCTCCTACGTAGGCTCGCAGTTCGTCTTCGGCGAGCTGGGCAAACCCAACTCGAGCCTGGGAGTCATCTTCGCGTTTCAGCTCCTGCCTGCCATCATCTTCGTGAGCGCGCTCTTTGCCATCATGTACTATCTCGGGATCATGCAGCTCGTTGTGCGGGCGTTCGCCATACTGATGAGCCGGGTGATGGGAGCGAGCGGGGCCGAGAGCCTGAACGTGGCGGCCTCGATCTTCATGGGTCAGACCGAGGCCCCACTGACCATCCGCCCGTTCCTCTCGCGAATGACCCGCTCGGAGCTGATGACGGTCATGACATCGGGGATGGCCCACATCTCCGGATCGATCATGGTGGCCTACATCGCCTTCGGGATCGAGGCCCGGCATCTATTGACGGCCGTCATCATGACCGCGCCGGGGACGATCATGATGGCCAAGCTCTTCGAGCCTGAGACCGAAGTGCCGGAGACGTACGGAAAGGTCAAGCTGGAGATGCCCAAGCAGGATGTGAACCTGCTCGACGCGGCGGCGCGCGGGACCAGCGAAGGGCTGAACCTGATGCTCAACGTGATCGCCATGCTGGTCTCGTTCGTTGCGCTGGTGGCGCTGCTCAATGGCGGCTTCGCAGCCGTTCACCGATATGCCGAGTGGTTCCCGCCCAATCTCCAGACGGTGCTCGGCTGGATCTTCCAGCCGATCGCCTGGCTCATGGGCGTGCCCTCGCAAGACACCGGCACGATCGGGAGCCTGTTGGGTACCCGCATGGTGTTGAACGAGTTCATCGCCTTCGCCCAGCTCGGACCCCTGAAGGCGCAGCTGGATCCGCGGTCGTTCACCATCGCGTCATTCGCTCTGGCGGGGTTCGCCAACTTCAGCTCGGTAGGTATCCAGCTCGGCGGTATCGGCGCGTTGGTGCCCGAACGAAAACGCGACCTGGCCCAGCTGGGCATTCGTGCGATGCTGGCGGGCACCCTGGCCAACTTCCTCTCGGCGACGATCGCGGGGATTCTGTTGTGACGAAGGAGGGAAGGACAGGAAAGGCGGGAAAGACGGGAGGTGGGACTGACACAATCGAGGCCGCAGCGGCCTCTATTCGTGATCGTTTGGGAGCCCGCAAGCCGCGGATCGCCGTCGTGCTCGGATCGGGTCTCGGATTTCTCACCGAGCACATTGAAGCCCGGGTTACGATCCCCTATGGCGAGATCCCGGGATTTCCCCCGACGACGGTCATCGGCCACGGGGCCGAGCTGGTGGCCGGCCGACTGGCGGGCAAGGAGGTGCTGGTCCAGAGCGGCCGCTTTCATCTATATGAGGGGCACGACTCGGCGGTGACAGCCTTACCGGTCCGGGTGTTCGCTGCCCTCGGCGTCGACACCCTCATCCTGACCAATGCCGCAGGGGGGATCCGGCGGACGTTCTCCTCGGGCACGGTCATGCTGATCGCGGACCACATCAACCTGACCTTCCGTAATCCGCTATTCGGGCCGGTGCTTCCAGGAGAAGAGCGGTTCCCTGACATGTCGGACCCGTATGACAAGGCGCTTCGGGCCCTCGCTCGTGAGGTGTCGCGCACCAAGCGAATCGCCCTGGACGAGGGCGTGTACATCCAGCTGCTCGGCCCCAGTTACGAAACCCCGGCCGAGATCCGAATGGCAGACCGGCTGGGTGCCGATGCCGTCGGGATGTCCACCGCAATCGAGGTCATCGCTGCGCGCGCGCGGGGCCTTAGATGCCTCGGCTTCTCGGTAGTGACCAACCTCGCCTCCGGCATCTCACCCACGAAGCTCAACCATGCCGAGGTGATGGAGACTGCCAACCGGGTGCGGCATGAGCTCGCGGGCCTCGTCGAAGGAGTCATCGAGCGGCTTTAGGCGCCACCACAGTATGGTTGAGCGGGCCGAACCCCGAACCGAGTCCGGGAGCCGCCGCGATGGCGCGGTGCACGAAGTCCAGCCCGTTTGCC
This sequence comes from Gemmatimonadales bacterium, assembly GCA_035936675.1. Taxonomy (GTDB): domain Bacteria; phylum Gemmatimonadota; class Gemmatimonadetes; order Gemmatimonadales; family GWC2-71-9; genus CAVVWJ01. Next base: position 6,909 of record DASYVW010000460.1, on the reverse strand, counting down.
ACCGCCGCCTCGAGTGGCCAGCCGAGCGCAAAGCCCGCGGTGATCGCGGCGGACAGGGTGCAGCCGGTGCCATGCAGCGAAGCGGTGGCGATCCGCGGCCGGGTGAAGTGGCGGACCCCGTCCGGCGTCACCAGCACGTCGGTGATCTCGTCGCCGGCGAGATGGCCCCCTTTGACCAGGGCTGCCCCGGCGCCGAAGCGAAGCAACGTCGCGCCGGCGCGCTCCATGGTCGGCGGGTCGTGCACGATCCGGCCGGTGAGGATCGCCGCCTCGTCCAGGTTCGGGGTCACCAGCGCGGCGAGTGGCAGCAGGTCCTCGCGAATGACTTCTTCGGCCTCGGCGCTGAGCAGACGGGCGCCGGAGGTGGCGATCATGACGGGGTCCACCACCAGGGGTGCCCAGCCGTTCTCGCGAATGGCTCGCGCGACCTGCCGGACCAGACCGGCCTCCGCCAGCATTCCCGTCTTGAGCGCCGCGGGTGGAAGATCCTCGGCCAGGGCGATGAGCTGCGCGCGCACCATAGCCTCGGGCACCACCTCGACGGCACGAACCCCCAGCGTATTCTGCGCAGTGAGGGCGACGATGACGGAGGTACCGAATACGCCGAACTGGTGGAAGGTCTTGAGATCGGCCTGGATGCCGGCACCGCCGCCCGAATCCGAGCCGGCGATGGTGAGTGCGATCTTCATCGGGTGAGCCTCTCCATGAGCAGCTCCCTTCAGACGCTGATCCGAGACCTGCACCGCCGTCGTGGGCGAGAGCGGCGCGGCCTGGCCTTGGCGGAAGGCGTTCGGCTGGTCGAAGAAGCACTCGCCTCCGCAGTAACTCTTCGGGGGACTGCCGCGTCCCCGGCGCTGGAAAGTACCACCCGCGGAAAGGCGCTCAAAGCAACGCTGCTCACCCACGGCGTGCAGGTCGAAGACCTCACGGACGCCGAGCTGGAGGGGCTCGCCGATACCGAGCACGCGCAGGGAATCATTGCGGTGATTGAGCCGAAGCGCTGGACGCTCAGCGACATCAGGATGAATCCGGGCGCCGCCATCCTCGTGCTCGACGGGGTGCAGGACCCGGGCAATGTCGGGACGATGCTGCGGACCGCGCTCGGGCTGGGAGCGGCCGGACTCATTGCACTCAAGGGCACAGCCGATCTCACCAACCCCAAGGTGATCCGCGGTGCCATGGGTGCGAGCTTTCGTCTGCCGGCGGTCACCGCGGCCCCCGATGAGTTCGTGGCCTGGGTCCGGCTCCAGCGGGGGCAGATCTGGGTGGCGGACGCGGCCGGCGAAACTGGTGATCGGCTGGCCCGGCGTGGGGATCGACCAGCCGTGGCCCTGGTCGTGGGGAATGAAGGTGCCGGCGTCGGGACGTCGGTCGATGCGGCCGCCGACCGGCGGATCGCGGTACCGCTGGCCCGGGGCGTGGAGTCACTCAACGTGGCGGTCGCCGCCGGTATTCTCTTGTACGAGGTCACTCGTGTCAGTTGATCGACAGCTCGCCGGACTGTACATCGTTTACGCCGGCTTACTGGGCGCGGTCATCGGCAGCTTCCTCAACGTATGCATCCTGCGGTGGGGCGCCGATCCGAAGCAATCCGTGGTCCGGCCGCCGTCGAGCTGCCCGCGATGTGGCCGAAGGTTGGTCTGGTACGACAATATTCCGGTGGTCTCGTGGCTGCTCCTCCGGGCGCGGTGCCGCCGCTGCGGAGAGCCGATCTCGATGCAGTATCCGCTGATCGAGCTCACCGCCGCCTGCATCTGGGCCTACATGGCCTGGAGGAACGGGCCCACGCTCGAAGCGGTTCGCGGGGCTGTTTTCGGCTCCATCCTCCTCGGGATCGCGATGACCGATGCGCGCGCATACATCATTCCCGATGAGTTCACCTGGGGCGGGTTGGTCATCGGGCTGGTGTTCGGCGCGGCTGTAGCCGGGCTCAACGGACTGGTCACTGCCGTGCTCGGCGCTGCCGTCGGGTTCGGCGGGCTCTGGTTGGTGGGCACAGCCGGTACCTGGCTGTTCAAGGAAGACGCAATGGGCGGGGGCGACATCAAGATGATGGCCATGGTGGGCGCGTTCCTCGGCTGGCAGGGGGTCCTGCTCACGGTGTTTCTCGGCGCATTCCTCGGCAGCCTGATCTTCCTGCCGCTGCTCCTGGCCGGGCACAAGAAGCTGGTGCCGTTCGGGATCTTCCTTTCCATCGGTGCGGCAACGGCCTATCTCGTGGGGCCCAGGCTGGTGATGTGGTACGGCCGGCTGATTACCGGCGCATGAGACGCCGTCTGATCCCGGTCGGTATGGCCGTCACTGCAGCACTTTTCTCCTGCCGCGGCAATGCGCCGAAGAGCTCCTCACCCGATGCCTTGAGGCATCTGGTGGACAGCCTGCAAGCGCCGGTGGAGCGTGTCACTGGGCTGCATTTCAAGTCGCCGCCGCGATCGGCGCTCCGCAGCCGCGAACAGGTGCGGAATTACCTGATCCGGAAACTCGACGAGGAGTTGCCACCCCCCAGGTTGCACGGTCTCCAGACTGCGTATCGCCTGTTCGGGTTACTGCCGGACACGCTCCAGCTTCGGTCGCTCCTGCTCGATCTCTACACCGAGCAGGTCGCCGGCTACTACGACCCGGACTCGGCTACGCTGTTCGGGGTGGTGGGGGCCGACCCCACCCAGCTCCGCCTGGTGCTGGCCCATGAGATGGTCCATGCACTTCAGGGCCAGTACCTCCCGCTCGACTCCATACTGCACGAGACCGCAAACAACGACCGGCTCACTGCGGCGCAGGCGGTGCTCGAGGGACAGGCTACGCTTGCATCGATCGATGTACTCGCGCCCAGCCAGGATGTATCGAGTAGCCCCGAATTCTGGGACCTCTACCGCGAACAGGTGCGGGAGCAGCAGGCCTCGATGCCCGTCTTTGCCAAGGCCCCACTGATTGTGCGAGAAGCCCTGATCTTCCCCTATCTCGCAGGTGCCGAGTTCATGCATTGGTGGAAGGAGTCCGGTAGAGACTCGATTCCGTACGGTCCCCGGATGCCGGTCTCGACCGAGCAGATACTGTTTCCGGACCGCTATGCCCGGGGCGATGCGCCGGTGACGCTGGCCTTTCCTCCGGACACGGGCATCGTGTACGAGGACGTGCTTGGCGAAGGTGAGATCCGGGTGCTGATGTCACAGCTCGCCGGGTCTTCCGAGGTCAAAAGCAGAGGCCCGATCGGCTGGGGAGGCGATCGGTATCGGGTCTACGCTACGCCGGGGGGGCCCGCGCTGGTCTGGTATGTAGTGTGGGACGATACCCGGTCGGCGGAGCGTTTCATCTGGGGCTATGGCGGCAAGCTGCGATCGACCGCGCGCAACGGCTATCGCACCGTGCTGGAGAACTTCGAGCTGGAGGGGAAGCCCGCTACGCGCTACGTGCTCGCGCCGGATGGTTGGGACGGGTGGGGACAGGTGCCGAAGGCGTTCATCAGCAGGTAGCCCGCTTCCATGTGACCTCGAATGCGCCCGCCTGCGGCGGGCCATTTGTTATTCATGTGGGCGTGGACGCCCAGCCGGCCCATGAGGGCCGGCCTCTTGTTTTGGCGCGGTCCTCCGGACCGCGGGCACTCCGCCTGCAATCAGGTCCCCGCTTGCCAGACCTATCCGAGTGGAAGTACCAGGTATGAGGAGGGCTTACCGCCCATGGAGCATCCGCGGTCCGGAGGACCGCGCCCAACGAAGAGGCCGGCCCTCATGGGCCGGCTTGGGGATCCATGCCAAAGAATAAAAAAAGAGCCCGCCCGCAGGCGGGCGTTGATGCCGTAGCAACAGCAAGCGTCCGCCAGCCCTAAAAGGCGTGGGTAACCGTATAGATCAACAGTCCCACCAGCCCGCCCACCAGCGTCCCGTTGATCCGGATGAACTGAAGGTCGCGTCCTACCAGGAGTTCGATCCGCCGCGAGGTCTCCTGCGGATCCCATGAGCTGACGGTCTGGGCAATCAGCTGGCCCACCTCGCCACGATGCTGCTCCACCACCCGAAGCACGGCCCCGATCACCCAGCCGTCGATCTTCTCCAGCAACCCCTCGTCGTCCAGGGTGGCGGCGGCCAGCGCCGCGAGGCCGCGGGCCACGGCCCCCGGTGCGCCATCGTTCGATAGCGGCTGCCGCCCGAGCACCTGCTTCAGTTCTTCCCACAGCGACGCGGCGAGCCGGCCGCTGGTCTCCGGATCGAGTACCTGCTGCTTGATCGCCTCGGCTCGCGCGATCACCTCGGGAGATTCCTGGAGCTGCACCATCCAGTCGGCGAGCAGCTCGTTGAACTGATGGCGCAGCGGGTGATTGGGGTCGGCCCCGACCTCGAACAGTGTCCGCTCGATCCCGCCGAGGACCTTCTGATGGATCCGGTCGTCCACCAGCTCGGGTACCCACCAGGGGCTCTCCTCCCGGATCCGCTCCCGGATCAAGGCCTCGTTCTCCGCCACGAGCCGGGTGAGCCCGTGAATCACCCGGTCGAGCAGTTGCTGATGGCGATCGTCTACGGTCAGCAGCGCCAGGCCCTTGGCCAGGACCGGCGCGATCGCCATCCGACGGAGCGGCTCGACCACGCTCCGGTCGAGCAGGGCATGGACATCCTCGTCCCGTATCACACTCCCGGCGCTCCGCAGGATGGACGCGAGGTGCTGCGCGGCAGTGCGCGCGCGCTCGGGATCGCTGAGCCACTCGGCGGCGCGCCGGCTGATCTGCGCGGCCCGCAACTTGGCGGTCAACACTTCCGGCGAGAGAAAGTTGTTCTGCACGAAGTTGCCGAGACTTCGCCCGATGCGATCCTTGCGGGCGGGAATGATGGCAGTGTGGGGGATGGGAATGTTCAAGGGGTGGCGGAAGAGCGCCGTGATGGCAAACCAGTCGGCGATGCCGCCCACCAGTGACGCCTCGGCCGTGGCGCGAACGTACCCGACCCACGCGTGCTGGCCTTCCAGGAGGCTGGTGGCGACGAAGGTGGCCCCCATGAGCACCAGCAGGCCAGTAGCCCGGCGCTTCATCCTATCGAGGTTGCGCTGACGCTCTTCGGGGTTGGTGATGTCCTGCATCGTCGACATGATGGAAGGTTAGCGGGGAAGCGCTCCTTGAAGAAAGTCCCTCTCGCTGTTACTCTTACGGGCTTATGTTCGACGAGCTTTCCAGTAAACTCAACGCTACGCTCCAGCGGCTTGCAGGGCGCGGCGTTTTGACGGAAGACGCAGTCACAGAGGGGCTCCGGGAGATCCGGCGGATCCTGCTCGAGGCTGACGTGAGCTTCGATCTGACTCGGGATTTTCTGGAGCGGGTGCAGGCCAAGGCCGTGGGTCTAGCCTCCCTCAAGGACGTCCGTCCCGGGCACCAGCTGGTCAAGATCGTGTACGACGAGCTGGTCGCACTGCTCGGTGAGAAGCAGGCGCCGATCGCCTTCGCGACGGTGCCGCCGACGGTCATTCTCTTGGTCGGACTCCAGGGCTCGGGCAAGACGACCACCGCGGGCAAGCTGGCCAAGCGGCTCAAGTTGGAGCAGAAGGCGCCCTTTCTGGTGGCCGCGGACGTGTACCGTCCCGCCGCCATCGACCAGCTGCACGCGCTGGGACGGCAGGTCGAGGTCGGGGTCTACAGCGACAACGCCTCTCAGGACGTCGTGAAGATCGTGCGGGACGGCATCGCAGCCGCGGGCAAGGCGCGGGCCCGGAGCGTCGTCGTGGACACCGCGGGCCGGCTCCAGATCGACGACGAGATGATGAACGAGCTCAAGCGGCTCAAGGCGGCGGTCTCGCCGCACGAGATCCTGCTCGTCGCCGACGGCATGACCGGACAGGACGCGGTCCGGATCGCCAAGGGGTTCCACGACGCGCTCGGCGTCACCGGCGTCATCCTCACCAAGATGGATGGCGACGCCCGCGGTGGCGCAGCGCTCTCGATCTACGGTGTCACTCACGCACCGATCAAGTACATCGGGGTGGGCGAGAAGCTCGATGCGCTGGAGCCGTTCCACCCCGACCGCTTGGCGGGACGGATCCTCCAGCAGGGCGACATTCTGTCCCTGGTCGAGAAGGCACAATCGACCGTCGATGAGAAGGAAGCCGAGCGGCTGGCCAAGAAGGTCCAGTCCAAGAAGGGAATGGACCTCGGCGACTTCCTCAACGCCATGCGGCAGATGCAGAAGATGGGGCCGCTCAAGAACGTGCTCGGCATGCTGCCGGGCATCAACCCGGCGATGCTCCAGGCCGCCAAGCTGGATGATAAGAAGCTCAAGCATGTCGAGGCCATCGTCCTCTCGATGACGCCCAAGGAGCGGTCGAACCCGGACCTCATCAACGGGCAGCGGCGGCTCCGGATTGCCAAGGGCGCGGGCCGTACGGTACAGGAGGTCAACACCCTCCTGAGCCAGTTCAAGCAGATGCAGAAGTTCATGAAGATCGCGGGGAAGACCGGAGGCGCCGGTCTGAAGCTGCCTTTCGGACGCGGCGGATTCCCCGGGTAACCCGCACACACAGGAACAGCTATGTCAACTCGCATTCGCCTGCGTCGCGTCGGCCGGAAGAAACTGCCGCTCTATCGCATTGTGGTTGCCGACCAGGAGTCGCCCCGCGATGGTCGGTTCATCGAGATCCTCGGGACCTACAACCCGAAGGGCGCCACTGCCGCCGACAAGGTGCAGATCGACGCCGAGAAGGCGCGGCAATGGATCGCGAAGGGCGCGACGCCGTCGGACACCGTCCAGTCATTGCTGAAGCAGGCCGGGGTGTTTCAGACGACCAACGCGTAATGGCCGAGGGTGTCCGCCAGGTCGTGGTGGGGAGGCTGAGAAAGCCGCATGGGTTAAAGGGTGACTGTAACCTTTTTCCGCTGACCGACGATCCGGCCACCATCTTCGCCCCCGGACAGCAGATCTGGGTAGTTGACCTGGC
>DASYVW010000459.1:0-3171 GCA_035936675.1 Gemmatimonadales bacterium | reverse complement strand
AATCTCATATCCGAGAAATCCTATGGCTCTGGTCGAAATCCGGAACGTCCACAAGGTCTTCCAGCGCGATTCCGAGCGCATCGAGATCTTCACCGGTCTCTCTCTGGACATCGCCGAGGGTTCCTTCACCGCGCTGATGGGCCCCTCGGGCTCCGGCAAATCCACCCTGCTCAACCTTCTGGCCGGGCTGGACAAGCCTACCAGTGGCAGCATCCGGGTGGCCGGCTCGGAGGTGAGCGCGATGACGCCGAGCCAGCTGGCTCCCTGGCGAGCCCGGAACATCGGGTTCGTCTTTCAGAACCTGAACCTCCTGCCGGTCCTCACGGCCTACCAGAATGTGGAGCTGCCGCTCCTCCTCACCCGGCTCTCCAGGAAGGAGCGCGACGAACGGGTCAGGCTCGCGCTCGGCGTGGTAGGCCTGGACGACCGGCTGCGACACTATCCCCGCCAGCTCTCCGGCGGCCAGGAGCAGCGGGTGGCCATCGCCAGGGCGATCGTCGCCGATCCCACCTTGGTCTTGCTGGATGAGCCCACCGGGCAGCTCGACGCCAAGAGTTCCCAAGACGTGCTCGGATTGCTGGAGCGCCTGAACGACGAGTTCAAGAAGACCATCATCATCGTGACCCATGACGCCCACGCGGCCGACCGGGCCAAGACCGTGCTCCACCTGGATAAGGGGACCTTGATCGAGCGGGAGGCGGTGGTCACATGAAGTTCCTTCCCCTGGTCCTGGCCAACCTCGGGCGGCATAAGCGGCGGGTCTTCCTGACCATCGCGAGCGTCGCACTGGCGCTGTTCCTGTTCGCCTCACTCCGGACGGTGGTCACCACCCTGGCGCGGGCCGCACAGTTCGGGAGCGCCCGGCGGCTGGTGGTGCAGAACGCGACCGGTCTGGTGTTCCCGCTTCCCCTGAGCTACGGCAACCGGCTCAAGGCCGACAAAGGGATCTCGGCGGTGACCTGGGCCAACTGGTTTGGCGGGCGCTACGGCGACGGCAAACGGTTCTTCGCCCAGTTCGCGGTGGACCCGGTCTCCTATCTCGCGATGTATCCCGAGATCGTGCTGCCGGAAGACCAGAAGCAGGCCTTCATCCGGGAGCGGTCCTCGGCGATCATCGGCCGCCGGCTGCTCGACGTCTTCGGCTGGAAACTGGGCCAGAACGTCACCATTCTCGGCACAATTTTCCCGGGCGACTGGACCTTCACCATCCGCGGGGTGTACACGCCGTCCGATGCCGCGATCAACGATGACATGCTGCTCTTCCATCACGATTACCTGGAGGAAAAGATCGGTCGTCCCGGCATCGCCGGCTGGTACGTCCTGGAGATCACCGACCCCAACAACACCGCCGGCATCGGCAAGATGGTGGACGATCAGTTCCGGAATTCCAGCGCTCCGACCAAGACCGGCACGGAGCAGGCCTTCAACGCCAGCTTCGCCACCATGTGGGGGAACGTCAGCCTGCTGATGGGGACGATCGGGATGGCGGTAGTGTTCGCGATCCTGCTGGTGACGGCCAACGCCATGATGATGAGTGCCAGGGAGCGCACCAAAGAGGTGGCGGTGTTGAAGACCATCGGCTTCACCGATCGCAGGCTGTTCGCGATGGTGATGCTGGAGGCGGGCATCATCACCCTGGCCGGCGCAGTCATCGGGCTGGGTGGCGCCAAGCTGCTGTACAAGGCCAGCAACTTCAACGCGGCGGGCTTCCTGCCCGGATTCGACGTGACCACCGATACGCTCCTGCTGGGAGCGGGAGTCGCGCTCGTGCTGATGCTGGCGAGCGGACTGGTGCCGGCAATACGCGCCGCTCGACTGCCGGTAGTGCAAGCCCTCAGGACTGTCGAATGAAGATCCCTCTGGAGTACAACGCGCGGAGCCTGCTCCAGCGCCCAGTTTCCACCCTGCTGACCGCGCTCGGCATCGGCCTGGTGGTGGCGGTCTTCATCGGCATGCTGGCGCTGGCCAACGGTTTTCGTGCGGCGCTCACCCGCACCGGCTCGACCGAGAACGCGCTGGTGCTGCGCCGGGGAGCCGACTCCGAGCTCTCCAGCGGCCTGGATCGTGAAGCGACCAGCATTCTCGCGGCGTCGCCGCACGTACAGACCGGGACCGACGGCCGGCCGATGGTGAGTCCCGAGGTGTATGTCATCATCCCGCTCCCGCGGAAGGGAGCCGACACTACCGCCATGGCCAATGTGGTGGTGCGCGGCATCAGTCCCGCCGCCTGGACGGTGCGGAACAACGTTCGGATCGAGGCAGGACGGAAGCCGGAGTCGGGCAAGGCCGAGATCTGCGTAGGCAAGAAGATGGCGGGTCGATTCAACCACACCGGCATCGGCGAGACCCTGCGGTTCGCCGGCCGCAACTGGAACGTGGTGTGCCGGTTCAGCGCCAAGGGCTCCGCGTTCGAGTCGGAGATCTGGGGCGAAAACGAGCAGTTCATGCCAGTCTTCCGGGGCGACGCGTTCCAGTCGGTCACCTTCCGGCTCAAGGACCCGGCCGCATTCGAGGAGGCCAAGCGGACCCTGGAAGCCGACCGCCGGCTCACCGTGGATGTGCACCGCGAGTCCGAGTTCTATGTCCAGCAATCCCAGCTGCTCGGCCGGATTCTCCAGATTCTCGCCCTGATGATCACCAGCATCATGGCGGTCGGCGCGATCTTCGGGGCCATCAACACCATGTACGCGGCGGTCGCGTCGCGGAGCCACGAGATCGCGGTGTTGCTGACGCTCGGCTTTCATCCCCGGAGCGTGCTGGCCAGCTTCCTGGCCGAATCGGCGCTGATCGCGGTCGTCGGTGGGGTGATCGGGGCACTCCTCGCCCTGCCGATCAACGGGATCGTCACCAGCACCACCAACTGGGCCAGCTTCAGCGAGATCGCCTTCAGCTTCCGGGTGACGCCGGGTCTGCTCCTGGCGGGACTCTGCTTCGCGGTGGTGATGGGACTGGTGGGAGGATTCTTCCCCGCTCGGCGGGCAGCGCGGCAGCCGGTGGTTCAGGCGTTGCGTTAGGCCAGATTCATCTTCCTGAGCAAGGCCTGGAACCGCGGGTGGGAGTGAAGGGTCGTGAACAGAAATGAGCCCTTGATCCCGTGCACGTAGCCGGCGCGCTCCTCGTAGGCTCGCTCCAGAAAATCCATCGCCCGGTCCGCCTCACCCAAGCCGGTAT
>DASYVW010000458.1:0-2858 GCA_035936675.1 Gemmatimonadales bacterium | reverse complement strand
GGCCCTCGCTCCGGCCCACCGGCAGGCTCATCGCGGGAAGCCCGGCCAGACTCATCGAGCACACGAACACATCGGCCAGGTACATCGCCACGGGATCCTCGGTCTTCTCCCCGGCCTTGAACGCCGGCGTCGGCGTGGTCGGGGTGAGGAGCAGATCGACCCCGGAGTCGAACACCTGGCGGAAGTCATCGGCGATCAGCGCCCGCACCTGCTGAGCCTTCTTGTAGTAGGCATCATAGTAGCCCGCGCTCAGCACGTAGGTGCCGACCAGAATCCTGCGGCGCACTTCCTCGCCGAAGCCTTCACCCCGGGTGGTGCGATACAGTGAACGGATATCGCCCTCGGGTCCAACCCGCCGCCTGCCGTAACGAACACCGTCATAGCGCGCCAGATTCGCCGCTGCTTCCGCCGGCGCGATGATGTAGTAGGTCGGCACCGCGTAGGCCGAGTTGGGGAGCGAGACCTGGCGGACCTCCGCGCCGAGCTGCCGGATCTGCTCGGTGGTACGGCGGAGCGCAGCCGCCACGCCCGCATCGAGGTCGGCCGGGAAATACTCCTCAGGAAGGCCGACGGTCAGGCCGCGCAGGTCGGGCAGAGCCTTCGGCACCCGCATGGGAGCCCGGTCGACAGTGGTGGCATCGAGAGGATCGGACCCGCTGATGGTGCTCAGGACCCGTGCAGCGTCATCCACGGTGCGGCCAAAGACCGAGACGCAATCGAGCGAGGAGCCGAAGGCAACAAGACCATAGCGGCTCACCCGTCCATAGCTTGGCTTCACGCCTACAACCCCGCAGAAACTCGCGGGCTGGCGCACCGAGCCACCAGTCTCGGATCCCAGGGCGGCCGGCACCACTCCCGCCGCCACCAGCGCCGCTGAGCCGCCGGACGAACCACCCGGCACCCTGGTGGGGTCCAAGGGATGCTTTACTCGTCCAAAGGCCGAGTGCTCGGTGGAGGAGCCCATGGCGAACTCGTCGAGGTTGGTCTTGGCCGCGATCATGGCACCGGCCGCCCGGAGCCGCTCGACGACGGTCGCGTTGTAGGGCGAGACGTAGCCTTCCAGAATCCGCGAGGCACAGGTGGTCGGCTGCTCGACCGTGACGATGTTGTCCTTCAGCGCCACCGGCATTGCTGCCAGAGACCCCGGTGTCGCCATGCGGTCGACGCGGGCCGCCTCGGCGTCCAGCAACTCCTGCGACCAGTGCAGGGTTGCATTGAGATCTCGCGCCCCAACTAGCCGTCTCCCGGTCTCAACCGCCACGGTCGCTGCCCACCCGCCCGGAGGGCTCCCGCCCCGCTGCCCCGCCGCCTTCGCCGTCACTGATCCTCCATCGCGCCATGCCGGGGCACCAGGAAAAACCCATCGGCGAACTCCGGCGCCATCGCGGCCGGCGGGTGGGCCAGCGGCACTGGCGCTTCCACATCCTCTCGCAGCGTTACCGATGGAGGGCCCGCCAGGAACGGCTCGGCGATCCGGTCCCCAGGCACTTCATCGAGCGTGGCGACGTAGTTCACGATCCGATTCATCTGCTCGACCAGGCGGCGAAACTCGCTCTCCTTCACCGCTAGCTCGGCGAGCTTGGCCACATGGAGGACTTCATCCAGCCCGATGCTCATGCGCTCTCCCATTCCCGTTCGAGACCGGCATAGGCAACCAGCAACTGCTTCACGCCGACCTCCTCGTCGTCGAAGGCTACCGATACCTTGAGGTCGCGCCCGGTACCCACAAGCCCCTGGATCGTCCCCCCACCGAACCGGCGATGTCTTACCCGTTCGCCCTTTACATATCGAGGACTGTCCTGGGACGCCTCCTCCTCGGCGGGGCGGGAGCCCTCTGGGCCGGTGGGCCGCGGGGCCGCGGGGCCGTCAAAGCCGGCGGATGACTGAGCTCCGGCGCGCGCCCACTGCCCCGCTGCCCCACTGCCCCGCTGCCCTACCCCCCATGATGGCGCCCACAGGGATGTTGTCCGGCGCTCCTCGATAATTCCCGGGGGGATGGCACGAAGAAACCGCGAAGCCATCCCGGGCCGCAGCTCTCCGCCACGCCGGCGCGCACGAGCCCAAGTCAGGTAGAGCTTGTCCTTGGCCCGGGTGAGCCCGACGTAGCAGAGACGGCGCTCCTCCTCCAGACCATCGGCCTGCTCTTCAGCCCGCGCCAAGGGGAACAGGCCGTTTTCCATTCCCGTCAGCACGACGACGGGCCACTCGAGCCCTTTGGCCGTGTGCAGCGTCATGAGCGTGACGCCTTCCTCCTGTCCGACGACCGTGTCTGCAGAGGAGAGGAGCGCCGCGTCGGCCAGAAAGCGCTCCAACGGCGTGGTCGTCTCACCGTCTTCCGCCGGCACCTCTTCGGACCAGTTGGCAGCGCTCGCCACCAGCTCGCGCACGTTTTCCCACCGGTCAGCACCCTCGGGCCCTTCGGCAAGGAGGACGGCCTCGTAGTTGATGGCATGAATGATCTGTTCGAGCAGGTCGGCTGGAGGGATGTGCTCCCGCTTGGCGGCGCCCTCGATCAACGATGCAAAATTGCGGAACGCCTGGCGCACATTGGGCCGGAGATCGGAAATGCGATCGGCGATTGCCGCGGTCTCTAGGAGCCGCTTCTCCCACTTGGACGCAACCTGGCCCAGGAGGGCCAGGCTGGTTTCTCCCAAACCACGGCGCGGCACGCCGACGGCCCGGAGGAACGCCTCGTCATCGGCGGGGTTGGCCACCAGGCGCAGGTATGCCAACAGGTCCTTGACCTCGCGCCGCTCGTAGAAGCTGATGGCTCCGATCAGTCGGTACGGCACGCCGGCCCGGCGAAACGCCTCTTCCAGCGCCCGAGACTGCGAGTTGGTCCGGTAGAGGACTGCCAT
>DASYVW010000457.1:0-4520 GCA_035936675.1 Gemmatimonadales bacterium | reverse complement strand
ATGTACTACGTTCGCGAATTCAACCTGCCGGGTTTGGATGGGCAAGTCACCTTCCGACAGGCGATGGCGCAGTGGGCCGAGCTCCATCCGCTGCCGGGCGAGGCCCAGGCATTCGCCCGTGGATCCGCAGCGGCCGCGGCCGGCCCCCGGCTCGAGCCGCGCTCCCGTCCCGAATTCGGACTGCGCGTCATGGTGTAGGCAGGTGAGAGGTGAGAGGTGAGCGGTAAGCGGTGAGCTTGGGTAAGATCCCTCGCTCGCTCCGCTTGCTCGGGATGAGGAGGCCGTCCCCCTGCCAGACCCCCGTTATGTTTCGCTAAGAGCGGACTGAACGAGGGGCGGAGCGATGAAATGGTCGTATACAATCGGACGGATCGCAGGCACCGACATCAAGGTGCACGTGACCTTCCTCCTGATCGTGGGGCTGTGGGCGGTGCGGGGCTACCAAGAGGGCGGGCCGGGTGGGGCGCTGGCAGGCGCCCTCGCCCTGCTGGCCCTTTTCGCATGTATCCTGCTCCACGAGTTCGGGCACATTCTCATGGCGCGCCGCTTCGGGGTGCGCACTCCGGACGTCCTCCTGCTGCCGATCGGTGGCGTGGCCCGGCTGGAGCGGATCCCGGAAGAGCCCAGGCAGGAGCTGCTGATCGCGCTGGCCGGCCCGGCCGTGACGCTCGGCATTATCGTGGGGCTCTACCTGGTGCTCGAGCTCACCGGCAGCAACGTGGCGCTGGGCCAGCTGAGCCCCGAGGGGCCATTCCTCGCCCAGCTCCTGGCGATCAACATTTATCTGCTTCTGTTCAACCTCGTTCCGGCTTTCCCCATGGATGGGGGCCGCGTGCTGCGCGCCCTACTCTCCAGCCGCTTGGGGCTCGTTCGGGGCACCCGAATCGCCGCCAGCCTGGGTCAGATGCTTGCGATTGCCGGCGGGGTGTACGGCTTCGTTGCCGACCAACCGTTTCTGATCTTGATCGCGTTCTTCGTCTTTCTCGGCGCCAACGCCGAGGCGGCGGCGGTCGAGACCCGGGCTGCGGGCCGGGGTCTGAACGTCGCGCAGCTGATGGTGACCGACTTCCGCACCATCCCGATCCACGCGACGCTCTCGCAGGCGGTGGACCTCCTCTTGAGCGGAGAGCAGCGTGAATTCCCGGTGGTGGACAATTTGGGCCGCACGGAAGGGATACTCACCCGCGACAACCTGATCCGTGGGCTCTCCCAGCGAGGCGCCGACTCGAGTGTGGCAGAGGCCATGACGGCGGATGTCCCGAGCGTGCCCCCAACGCTCGGCTTCCAGGAAGCGGTCGAGCGCCTGCGGTCCAGCCGGCTGCCGGCGCTGCCGGTCGTCGATGGCGCAGGTGCGCTCGTAGGGCTGCTGACGCAGGACAACATCACCGACCACCTATTGGTCCGGCGCGCCGGAGGCTGACCTTGAGGTGTCACCGCCCTCGCTCGTTGTTGGACCGATCGACATCGGGCAGCACCCGCCGGGGATCCACCACCACCCGCCGCACCGCCTTCTCAGCCCGAGTCCGATAGGCAAACCGGGGCCCCAGGTTCCACATCTCGACCGGCAGGCGGATGCGCTCCGTGGTGCCGTCGGCATAGATCACATCCATTTCGAGCGGCAACGTCATGGTGCCGCGGTTGGCCAGGTAGATCTTCTCCGCCCCCACCGAGTCCACCGCCTGATCCAGACGAGCGGTGGTGAAGATCCAGTCGCGCCAGAACCAATCGAGATCCATCCCTGACGCATCGCGCATGAGCCGGAAGAAGTCGGCCGGGGTGGGGTGCTTGAATGCCCACGCCTTGATGTATTCCCGGAAGGCGTAGTCGAACCGCTCCTTGCCCAGCACCTCGTAGCGCAGCGTCTGCATCATGAGCGCGGGTTTCTGGTAGCCGGCCCAGAAGAGGTCTTTCACCTCCACCGGCCGGCTCATCAGCGGTTGCTCCTGCCCCGCTACCGCATGGTCGGAGTACAGATGTAGGGGATGCACTTCGATAGAGTCTCCGTACGCGGTTCCCGCGAAGTAGCGGGCCGCCCCGGCCAGATCGATGAAGGTGTTGAAGCCCTCGTCCATCCAGGGGTAGAGCCGCTCGTTCGACCCGACCACCATCGGGAACCACTCGTGTCCGAACTCGTGGGACAGCACCCACTGCAGCTCCTCACGGGAGGGACTGTCCGGAACGAAGGTGAGCATGGGGTATTCCATGCCTTCAACCGGTCCTTCCACCGTCGTGGCTTGCGGATAGGGGTAGCGGTACCATTGCTCGCTGAAGTACTTGATGGCTTCCCGGGCCATCCGGTTTGCCTCTTCCCACCGCTTTGCCTTGGGGCGATAGAGGGTCTGGATCAGAATCCCGTCGTAGGAGGACGCGTCCCATCGCAGCTCGGGTCCGGCGGCAAACGCAAAGTCCCGGACACTCGCTGCGGTGAACCGCCAGGTCAGCTGACCCGTCGATGACGGCCGAGTCTGCTCGGGCCGGCCCGCCTCCGCTGCCGTGATCAGTGCCACCGGCTCGGCGGATCCGTGCGCGGCAAGCAGCCGAGCCTGCTGTTCCCGCGTCAGCACAACACCCGGGTTTCGCAGTGTTCCCGTAGCCGCCACGATGTAGCTCGCCGGTACCGTGAGACTCACGTCGAAGTCACCGTACTCCAGGTAGAACTCCCCGGCACCGATGTACGGCTCGTGGTTCCAGCCCCTGACGTCGTCATACACCGCGAGCCGGGGGTACCACTGGGCGATCTCGTAGAGCGATCCGTCCCGTCCCATCCGTCCGGCTCCGTAATCCGGCACCGGAAAGCGCCAGGCGATCTCCAGATCCAGCACTCCACCCGCCGGGAGTGGTTGCGGAAGATCGACTCGCATCGTGGTCCCGTACACCGTTGGACGCACGGGCCTGCCGCCGACACTGACTCGCTCCAGCGTCAAGCCGCCCATGAAGGTCTTGCAGGAGAAGTCGAAGGTCGATCCGAGAAACGTGAGCGGCGGCTGGTCGAGCTGCCGGGTGACGCTCGCTGGGGCACAGATGTTCTGTTCCACAAACATCCAGAGGTAGCTGAGCGCACCGGGCGAGCTGTTGGTGTAGTGAATGGTCTCCTTGCCCTGGATCTGCCGCCGTACCGTATCCAGCGTGGCCGCAATCCGGTAGTCCGCTCGCTGCTGCCAGTAGCTCGGACCAGGCCGGCCGGCGCCGGTGCGGTATCCGTTGGGACCGGGCAGGGCCAGCGAGCGGAATACGGACGGGGGAACCGGCATCGTGTCGCCGCCGGGCCGCGCCTGTGCTGAGGCTGAGCCTTGGAGAACGAACGAGAGTACGAGGACACCGAGCATCGGACGAGCCATGTGAGCCCCAGCGGGTTGGGTGGATGGCGACAACATACCCCGAGCCAACCGAGTAGCAAGCAGGGCGTCCCACTAGCGGATTCGAGCGGGAATGTTCATTTTTGCGCGCCCCTTCACCCCTCACAGGAGATAGCATGCTCTGCTTTCGTTCTCTGCCCGTTATCGGGCTGATCGCCGCCGGAGCTTTCGCGGGCTGTAAGTCCGACCGCTCGGCGGGAGGGACCGGTACCTCTCCGGCGACGGCGACCGAGGCTCCGAAGGCCGCTCCGGCCACCGTGACCGTAACGGCGACCGACTACCGCTTCGATGCCCCTGCCACTGCGCCGGCCGGCGCGGTCACGATTCACCTGATAAACCACGGGAAGGAGCTGCATCAGGCTCAGCTCGTCAAGCTGGAAGATGGAAAGACCGCCGCCGACCTGGCGAAGGCGATGCACACTCCCGGCCCCCCGCCCTCGTGGATCAAGTTCGTCGGTGGGCCCAATGGAGTCGTACCCGGACAAGAGGCCTATGCGACATCAGTGCTCGCTCCAGGTAACTATGCCTTCCTGTGCCTTATCCCCAGCCCGGACGGCGTGATGCACGCCGCCAAGGGAATGGTCCGTCCCTTCGAGGTCACCGCCGCATCCGGCGCTTTGGCGGAAGCCCCGGCCGCCGACGTGACGATTACGCTGACGGACTACGCCTTCCAGTCATCCCAGCCCCTCACGGCAGGCCGGCATACGATCATGGTCAAGAACGCCGGGCCTCAGCCACATGAGATCGTTCTGCTCAAACTGGCACCGGGCAAAAAGACGGAGGACTTCGGAAAGTGGGCCGAGACCGGCATGAAGGGGCCGCCGCCGGCGCAGCCGATCGGTGGAGTCACATACCTGGATAAGGGATCGGAGGGTTCCTTCACCGCCGATCTTACTCCGGGAGACTACGGCTTCATCTGCTTCGTGCCGGATGCCAAGGATGGCAAGCCGCACCTGGCTCACGGGATGATGAAGACGGTCACGGTGAACTGATTGCACGTCGTGGTGAGCGGCGCCAGCGGCCTCCTCGGATCGGCGCTGGTGCGGCGGCTCACGATCCAGGGTCACCGGGTGACCCGCCTGGTACGCCGGGCACCCGGGCCGGCTGAGATTGCCTGGGACCCCGTAGCCGGGTCGCTGGACCCGGCCGCGCTCGAGGGCGCGG
>DASYVW010000456.1:0-1835 GCA_035936675.1 Gemmatimonadales bacterium | reverse complement strand
GGGCGACCGCTTGGCGAACGAGCGCCTTGAAGGCGGACTCGTCAACTTCTTCTCCTTCGTGGATGTCGATCGCGCGGCGTGCGTTTCCGTCGAGACTCGAGTTGAAGAGACGGGCCGGATCCTTCAGAGACGCGCCCTTGGAGAAGGTAAGCTTCACGACATTCTTGTAGGATTCGCCAGTGCAGATGATGCCGTCGTGCGACCAAACCGGAGTGCCCATCCACTTCCACTCCTCGACGACGTCCGGGTCTGCTTCCTTGATGAGCTTGCGCATTCGGCTGAGGGTTTCCCCGCGCCAGTCCCCGAGTTCGGCGATTCTTTTCGAGATGAGCTCCGATGCCGACTGGCCTTGGCTCGCGCCCGACTTTTTCATGTTCTCATCCTAGAAGTTCCAGATATATTTCCCGTCACCGGAAGCCCCGCTGAGCCGTAAGCTCTGGCGGGGCATCTATTTCAGATATGGGCCTGGGTAGAGTTGAACTACCGACCTCACGCTTATCAGGCGGCCCACGTAGGAAACGAATTCCGACGCCATTCCTGTAACTCACTGACATCCCGCGCTATCTGCCCGGATTGCTTGCCGTGGATGCCGTGATTCCTTGGGATCAATCGACACACCAATCGACACCACCGATCCTTCATGCGACCTCCGAAGGCCCATTCCGCTAAGAGATCTAACCAACCGCGACAAGATGTCCGACTTGAGGGGTAACCCCACCGTTGGTGCCTGACCCTTCTCCCCCGATGGCGGCCTCTGGATAGAACGCCTTTGCTCCCCACAGGGGCGGTCCCCTGTCCCAGGGCCCTGTCGAGGGGGAGACCGTGACCTGTCCCTTGCACGGATCGAAGTTCGAAATCAAGACCGGGGCGCTGCTCGCACGGCCGGCCGCCACGGGTGTGACCAGCTACCGCGTCCGCGTGAGCGGCTTGGACGTCAAGGTGGAGGTCTGATCTCTGATCGGTGGCCGGGGGATCAGTAGCCCGGGAACTCCTCGTAACGGGATGCGGTCCCGGCCGACTTTGCCGTCGGACGCCGAAGTCCAAGTGGTACTGCGAGCACCACAGGATCCTGGATTTTCTGCGCAACCCAGGCGGTGCCGTGGAGGCGCTCGGTGCCGGTGAGGTCGAGGTAGGCTTCGTCGATCGAAACAATCTGTACGATGGGCGTGAAGTAGTCGAACTGTTGGCCGTCTCAGAAGCTCTCGCAGCGGTCATCCAGCGCATCTCCATCGTCCTTACCCCGCGGCGACTCGTTCGAGATCCGCCAGCAGTTCGGCCGCAGACCGACCGCCCCGATGTTCCGTGTAGCCAGGTAAGGTGTGGACACTAAGTTGCGGCACGTACATCTTTCACCTCGCCGTTGTCAGTAGCTGCCTGGACAATCCAGACGATCAGCTTGTCCCCCTCAAGTGTTTAGAGGTCAAAAGCCGACCCGGCATCTCGGACCGAAACTGCTGGCAAATCACTTTGTTCTACCATCGAGCCGAGAGCCCTTGTCCACGGCCCTTTCCGCCGGCACTGAGCCGGCGGTCAACGCTTCCCGGCCTGTCTGGAGCGGTTCCACTTTCAGCTCGACGATGTCTGGCGGGAAGAGAAGGTCGAGGGTCCAATCGAAGGCCACACGGAAGCGTCGTTCCCAAAGTGGGAGCATAAACAAGTAGTAGGTCCGCCAGGCAAACCAGGCAAGAAACCCTGTCAGCGTGACGCCGAAGACTCGGCCCACTCCCCGGTGGCGCCCCAGAGTCGCGAGCATCCCGACGCCGCGATAATGGTGGGGCTCCAGCTTTCGTTCCGTGAGTGCCGCCACGAGGTTGCGAGCCACATGCCGGCCCTGA
>DASYVW010000455.1:0-8031 GCA_035936675.1 Gemmatimonadales bacterium | reverse complement strand
ACCAGAATACCAGTCGAGCGGCGAATCGCGGCGACGTACTCGGGCAGCGTTGTGCGGGTGACCTGCACCACTCCACCGGACAGCGGCGCGTGAAGCACCCGGAGAATTCCGTCCCCACCCCGATGAGCGAAGGCGGCGTGGGTCACGTCCAGACCGGGAATCTCCGTGGCGAATGCGAGCACGTCCCCGGTCTCGATCCGGTTCACCAGCTGGGGAATGCGCTTCGTGGGTATCACCCGGCGGGGGTGCCGGCTGATCGTGCGCTCGATCGCCTCGATTTCCCGGAACACACCGTCATCGGCCAGGGCAGGGTATTTCGCGCGATGCTCGGTCATGAACCGGAGCGGGCGCGCATCTTCCGCCCCGCCGAGCTCCGCGCCGAGGTTCTTTACCAGGCCACGCTGCTCGCCATCGGTGATCCACTCACTGAAGTAATGCAGCCGCGAGGTGTAGCCGCGGCGTTCCCCGCCGCGATAGCGCATGCGCTCGATCTCCCGGCCAAACCGCTCCCAGGTCGGCGGATCCTTGCTATCGGCCAGCCGAGCCACTGCGAGGCAGGACTCCACCACGGTCACGCAGTCGAAGCGGGTGAGCGAGAGCGTCAGCGGCTCCTGCAACGGGCTGCCGCCGCCCTTGAGGTAAGCCTCGAGTGTATACGGTACATATGGAGTGCCGACGGCCAGCTCCCCGACCCGAATGGTACTGCGACCGAGCGGGGTTTTGAGCCCTGTCAGCCCCTCGGCGTGGAGCTTTCGGGTCCAACTGGTGAGCCGCTCGAGATCCGGGTCTGATTTCTCGGTGCGCGCGTCCTGTGGGGATTTTCCGGTCTTGCACGCGGCGAGTGCTTCCGGCAGCATGAGTGCCGCAGCGGCCAGAGCAGCGTTCCTGAGCAGGTCTCTGCGATTGGTCACCGTGAGCCCAACACCTCCGTCACCCAGATGTCGCTCTGTTGATCGCCCCGGTGGAAGTAGATTCGCTTCCCCTGCACCTTGAACCAGGGGCGAATCAGGATGCCTGACTGCTTGTCGAACCACACCGTGAGGCGGGCTGGTCCGCCGGCCGCGGGCACTCGCCAGATCCCAGTCTTCTTATCCGCCGGGTCCTGGCCGACGTAGTAGATGAACCGGCCATCGTCCGACCAGGCCCACATCGACCCCGGCCAGGGCGAGGGTGCTCGAGGCGAGAGAACCGGCCTTGGAGCTCCGCCTGCAACGGGCACGACGACCAGGACCGCTCGGTCTCCCTCCTTCAGGAGTGTCAGCACGCGACTCCCGTCCGGAGCCCAGACCGGGATATCGCCGCGGCGGAGGAGCGTACGCGGCGTGCCCCAGTTGCCGCTGGCATCCCGACTGACGACGTCAGTTTCCTCCGATGAAGAGAGAGCGTTCTTTTGGAAGGCGAGCGACCGCCCGTCCGGCGACCACGTGCTAAGCCGGTTTTGCGCGCTGTCATGGGTAACCTGGATCGGCGTGCCGCCTTCGGCTCCCATCACGAAGAGCTGCCGGAAGCCATTGCGGAAGGTGTGATAGGAAATCTCCCGGCCGTCCCGCGAGACGGATGGACCCATGGCCGGCTCGGGGTCGTTGGTGAGCTGCTCGACCTCCCCCCCTTGAAGCGGCATGCGGTAGAGCTGCTGGATTCCGCTCCGATCGGAATCGAATACCAACCAGCGCCCGTCGGCCGAGACGTCGAACGCCTCTATCTCCTGGGTGCCGGTGGTTACCGGCTCGGCCCGGCTCAGTGGCACGGCTCCCGAGGCGGGAACCGGCACCGACCACACGTTCGCGGTCCGGGTGTATGCCGCGTATGCCAGCCGCCGCCCGTCGGCTGAGACGTTCACTGTCGCCGCATTCAGGCCGGTGGTGAGCCGGACCGCGTCCCGCGAGGGCTGTCCCGAGCGGGTGAGCGCCACCTGGTATATGTCGCGACCCCCTTCCCGGTTGGAGATGTAGAGCAGCGATAGCGGGTGGGGAAACCAGGCCGGGCTGGTGTTCAACGACTGGTCGTCGGTCACCCGTATCGGAGGACCGCCGGTAGCCGGGATCACCCATACGCTGCTGTTGGCGATGTTTCCGAAGTCCTCGTTTCTCACAAATTGGAGATTGCCCGAGACGCACGCGATCCAGTGACCGTCGGGCGACCAGGTGCAGGAGTGTGCCTCGGCGAGTCGCGCCAGGCCACGACCGGTCCCCCCGTTCACCGGCCGGGTGAAGACCGAGTCCCCCAACGAGAAGACAATCGACTGCCCATCCGGCGACCAGGCCGCATCGATCCAGGCGGCGCGCGGAGGGAGCCCTACCAGCAGGCGTGGCACCCCACCAAATGCGGGGATCACCTCGATCCCTCGGGCCGAGCTGAAAACCAGCCGTTGACCATCGGGAGACCACCGCGGGTCGCGGGCGAAGCCATCGTTTTCCCGGGTGATCGCCGCCGGTGTTCCGCCATCTATCTGGCGCACGTAGAGGCGCGTCGCGGACAATGGCCCGGCCACGAAGGCCACGAACTTTCCGTCGGGAGATAGTGCCGGATCGATTTCGAGGCCGGGAGTCAGCGTCATCTGCACCCGCCGTCCCAGCCGGACCTCCGGCGGCTTGCGGGTCAGCCCGATCGCGACCGCGCCGGCCAGGGCGACGAGCACGGCCGCCACTCCCATCCAGCGGCCCCAGGCGCCCCGCCCCGGCGCAGGCGCCGCCACTTTGATCGGCTGGGTCGAGGTCGGAGTCGTCCCGCCACTCGGCGTCGCCAATGGCTCCAGCTGGACCAGCAACTCTTCCGCCGTCTGCCAGCGATCGGCCGGCCGCTTCTCCAGGCACTTGAGGATCACCGATTCGAGCTCTGGCGGGCAGGCAACTCGGCGGGCACAGAGTGGCTGGGGCTTTTGGGTGATGTGAGCCGCGAGGACTTCCTGCGCGGTCCGGCCAGTGAAGGGCGGCCTGCCCGACACCAGCTCGTACCCCAGCACGCCCACTGCGTAGATATCGACTCGATGGTCGATGTTCGGCTCAGCGGCCGCCTGTTCAGGAGCCATATAGGCCGGGGTACCGAGCGCCACTCCCGCGGTCGTGAGCTGTTGGCGGCCGGTCGCTTCGCTCAGCGCCTTGGCCACCCCGAAGTCAGTCACCAGGGCGTGCCGGCCGGAGAGCAGGACATTATCGGGCTTGATGTCGCGGTGCACGACCCCTCGAGCATGAGCGTAGGCCAGCGCGTCGCATACCTCGGCCAGGATCTTCACCGCCTCGTGAATCGGCAGCTCTCCCTGTCGCGCCAGGCGGCCGCGCAGCGACTCCCCCTCTACGTAGGGCATGACATAGTACAGAAACCCCCCGGCCTCCCCGGAATCGAGGAGTGGCAGGATGTGGGGGTGCTGGAAACGGGCGGCGGTGGCAATCTCTTGCAGGAAACGCTCGGAGCCGAGCGTGGCGGCGAGCTCCGGGCGCAGGACCTTGACGGCTACCAGCCGGTCGTGCCTGAGGTCGCGGGCGAGATAAACCGTAGCCATTCCGCCCTGCCCGAGCTCGCGCTCGAGCGAGTAGCGCTCCCGAAGTGCCTCTTTCAGCATTCGATCAGCCTCGGGCACCCGGGACGATATGTCAAGCCGCCCTCTTTCCTGGAGCTGGCGGACTAGATTTCTCACTCGGTTCGAAATGACAGCCGCTTTCCTCTCCCGGAGGAGCACCCGTGTCCCGACGCCGCCTGGTGTGGATCCTCGCCATAGCCGTCTTCGCGGCGTTCTTCTTCTTTCCGTCCGTAATCTCGCTGCTGGTCGATTGGTGGTGGTTCCAGGAGATCGGCTACCAGATCGTCTTCACCCGGGAGCTGGTCACCCGGGTGCTGCTCTTCCTGATTGCGGGTGGCCTCACCTTCGGCGCGCTCTACCTGAATCTCCGGATCGCCCAGCGGGGGTTGGTTCCCGATCCCATCGTGTTTCGGATCGGCCAGTCGGTGCCGAGGGTGGACCTCACTCGGGCGCTGCTCCGGCTGAGCCTGCCGGTCTCACTCTTCATCGCCGTGGTGGTCGGCTTTGCCGCGACACCGGCGTGGGCGTTGGTGCTCCGCTTCATCTACGGGACGCCGTTCGGCATCAAGGATCCGGTCTTTTCCCGCGACATCGGCTTCTACGTCTTCACCCTTCCCGGGCTCGGCGCCGCGCTCGGCTTCCTCTCCGCGCTCGCGGTCATCTCGCTCATCATGGCGGTGCCGGCCTACACGTTGCGCGGCGACATCATTCTTGGCTCCGGCGGGCCCCGGCAGCCCCCCCGGCTTCGAGTCGAGCCGTCGGCCGGGCTGCACCTTGCATCCCTGCTCGCGGCGCTCTTTCTCATTACCGCATTCCGGCTTTGGCTGGTGGACATTCCCAGCCTGCTCTATTCCACCACCGGCCCACTGGTCGGCGCCAGCTACACCGACCTGCACGCGAGTCTCCCGGCCCTGCGGGTCTCCGCGGTCGTGGCGCTGCTGGCCGCGGTCGGGGTCGTGATCGGTGGCCTGCGGGGACGGCTGGGCCGCGCTGCCGTGCTGGCGATCGGCGGCTATATGGCGGTGGCGATCGTCGGCCGCAGTCTCTTCCCGTCGGTGATGCAGAAGTTCGTGGTGGCGCCCACCGAGCTGACCCGGGAAACTCCCTACCTCCGCTACCACATCGCCGCGACTCGGCAGGCGTGGGGGCTCGACAGCGTGGAGACCCGCGAGCTCAAGGGCAATGACACCCTCACCCTGGCCGACATTCGGGCCAACGCCCCTACCATAGAGAACGTTCGGCTCTGGGACCGAGACCCGCTGCTGCAGACCTTCGGCCAGCTCCAGGAGATCCGCACCTACTACGATTTCGTCTCGGTGGACGACGACCGCTACTGGATCGATGGGAAGTACCGGCAGGTTTTGCTCTCGCCCCGGGAGCTCAACGTCCGGTCGCTGCCGACCCGGACCTTCATCAACGAGCACCTGACCTTCACCCACGGGATGGGACTCACCATGAGTCCGGTCAACCAGGTGACCTCCGAGGGGCTGCCGGTGTTGTTCGTCAAGGACCTGCCGCCAGTCTCGACCGTGTCGCTCAAGGTCACCCGGCCCCAGATCTATTACGGCGAGCTCGCCAACGAGTACGTCTTCACCGGCACCCGGCAGCGGGAGTTCGACCATCCCTCGGGCGAGAAGAACGTCTACGCCTCGTACCAGGGCAAGGGCGGCGTGCCCATCGGCAACGTGTTGCGCCGGGCCATTTTCGCGACCCAGTTCGGCTCGTCGAAGATCATGTTCTCGGGCGACATCACCAATAGCAGTCGGGTGCTGTACTACCGCACCCTCATGGACCGGGCGAGGAAGGCGCTGCCGTTCGTGGTCTTCGACCGGGATCCCTACCTGGTCGTCGCCGGCGACGGGACCCTCAAGTGGATCCTCGACGCCTACACCGCCACCGATGACTATCCGTACGCCCAGCGTCTCCAGGACGGCACCAGCTACATGCGGAACAGCGTCAAGCTGGTGATCGATGCCTACGACGGCACCCTGACCGCATACGTGAGCGCGCCGAATGATCCCTTGATCCGGACCTGGGCCCGGATCTTTCCCGGCATCTTCGTCTCCATGGACAGCATGCCGGCCGACATCAAGGCCCACATCCGCTACCCGGACGGCATCTACCGGATTCAGACCGCCCTCTACACCACCTACCACATGGACGAGCCCGACGATTTCTATCATCGGGAGGACCAGTGGCAGATCCCGGTCGCCCCCGAGTCGGAGGGATCGCAAGGGGCAGTGCCGTTCATGCGCCACATCGTGATGCGGCTGCCGGAGGAGAAGAACGCCGAGTACATCTACATGGTCCCGTTCACTCCGCGAGGGAAGGACAATCTGGCGGCCTGGATGACGGCGCGAAACGATGGCAACGAGTACGGGAAGCTTCGGGTGTACCGGCTTTCCCGGCAGACTCTCGCCTACGGTCCGCGGCAGATCGTGAACCGGATCAACCAGGACACCGAGATCTCCCGCCAGATCTCGCTCTGGGATCAGCGAGGCTCCCGGGTCATTCGGGGCGACCTGTTGGTGATCCCGATCAAGGAGTCGCTGTTATACGTACAGCCGCTCTATTTGCAGGCGGAGGGCGGCCGGATTCCCGAACTGAAGCGCGTGGTGGCGGCCTACCAGAATCGGGTGGCGATGGAGGAGACGCTCGAGGGTGCGCTGGCCGACCTGTTCGGGGGATCCACCGCGCCGAGGCGGACACCGGAGCCGGCGGTGGCTGGGGGAGAGGCACCCACCGATTCAGGAATCAAAGCCCTGGCCGAAGAAGCTCGGCAACGGTACCAGGCGGCGCTCCAGGCCCAGCGGGACCTCGACTGGGCGAAGTATGGCGAGGAGATGCGGCGGCTGGGCGACGTGCTCGAGCGGCTCGGAAGCGGTGGAACGAAGCCATAGCACAGTAAGATTCGAACCATGAGCCGACAGCCGATCGCCGAGTATGCGCTCCTCTCCGACTGTCGTTCCGTCGCGCTGGTGCACCGCTCGGGATCGGTGGACTGGCTCTGCTTTCCCCGGTACGATGCCCCATCCATCTTCGGCCGCCTGCTCGACGACCGGGCCGGGCATTGGTCGATTCACGTCCCCGGCACGACAGCGATCCGGCGCCGCTATCTGGACGGCACGCTCGTCCTCGAGACGGAATTCGAGACGCCGGCTGGCCGCCTCACGCTCACCGACGCGCTCGCCGTCGGTCCCAACGAACGGGGTCACGAGCTGGGTGCCCGGTCGCCTCACGCGTTGCTCCGTCGGGCCGAGTGTACCGCGGGCACGGTCGAGCTGGAGATCGAATACGCGCCGAGGCCGGACTACGGCCGCGTGCAGCCAGAGCTGCGTGGCGTTTCGGGCGGGGTGTTGGCGACGGGTGACCGGTCCGGCCTGCTCCTCTCTTCAGCGGTACCGTACGCCCTGGAGGGCGGGAGTGCGCGCGTCCGCGTGACGCTGCGTGCGGGTGAGTCGCAGGCGTTCGCTCTCCAGTTCCAGCCGGCTGAGGGGGCAGCCTGCTGGACCGAGGAGGAGATCGAAGGCCGTTTGCGGGAGACAATCGCCGCCTGGCGGAGCTGGTCGTCGCTGCACCAGCGGTACGATGGTCCGTGGCGGGAGCTGGTGCACCTGAGCGGGCGGGTGCTGCAGGGGCTCACCTACCAGCCGACCGGCGCCATCGTCGCGGCCCCCACCACCTCACTGCCCGAGGCCGTGGGGGGCAGCCGCAACTGGGACTATCGATACACCTGGATCCGCGACGCGAGCCTGACCCTCGAGGCGCTCTGGGTGGCCGCCTGCCCCGACGAGGCACAGCAGTTCTTCGATTTCCTCGCCGGCGCGGCGGTCCGGCAGCTCCGCGACGAGGGCGACCTCCAGATCATGTTCGGCGTGGGCGGTGAGCGTGACCTGTCGGAGCACGAGTTGCCGCACCTGAGTGGCTGGCGCGACAGCCGTCCGGTGCGGATCGGCAACGGGGCCTGGAACCAGCGTCAGCTCGACGTGTACGGCGAGCTGCTGAGTGCGGTGCACCGCCTGCGCGACCAGATCGGCGCGTTCACCCCCGACACAGCGAGCTTCCTGGCGGATGTCGCAGACACGGCCCTTCGGCGGTGGCAGGAGCCGGACCACGGCATCTGGGAGATCCGGGACGAGCCCAGGCATTTTCTTCATTCCAAACTCATGTGCTGGGTAGCCCTGGACCGCGCCGTCGAGCTCGCCGGCTCCATCGGCGCCGATGGGGACCGGTTGAGCCGCTGGCAAGAGGGACGCGACCAGATCCGGGCCGCCATCCTCAAGCAAGGCTGGAGCGAGGAGGCCGGAGCCTTCACCCAGACGTTCGGCGGTGAGACGCTCGACGCCTCGACGCTGCTGATCCCGATCGTGGGATTTCTGCCAGCTGACGACCCCAGAGTCCGGGCGACGGTGGAGGCCATCGCCGAGCGGCTCAGCGACCCCCACGGCCTGGTGTACCGCTACCGAGCTGCGGATGGACTCAAGGGCGAAGAAGGACCC
Source organism: Gemmatimonadales bacterium (assembly GCA_035936675.1). Taxonomy (GTDB): domain Bacteria; phylum Gemmatimonadota; class Gemmatimonadetes; order Gemmatimonadales; family GWC2-71-9; genus CAVVWJ01. The sequence continues at coordinate 15 of DASYVW010000455.1, read as the reverse complement.
TTCCTGCTCTGCACC
>DASYVW010000454.1:0-4683 GCA_035936675.1 Gemmatimonadales bacterium | reverse complement strand
AAGGAAGGGAGCCTGCTTTTTACCGTGCTCTACGGAAGCGGCTGGCGTGCGGCGGGCCTCGATAACGTATTCGGCATCTAAAGACGAGCGTGGAACTCCAGGCTCTCATGCTGCCCCAGTTTCAGGCGTAACGTTGAGAATTGGTCCATCGGGCCATATTATGGCGGGTGCGGGGATGCCACGAAACCCCCGCGGCAAGCCAAACACAAGGGGGAAGAATGGACTTGAATACTTTGCTCATCATCGTCGTCGTGGTGCTGCTACTCGGCGGCGGCGGATTCTTTTTCCGCCGGCGCTAGAGGACACGGGCGGGGACACTCCCCAGCATTTCGGCCGGCTCCTGGGGCTGATCTACTTCATCCTCCTTGCGCCGGCTCGGCTACGAGCCTCTGAGCGGAGAGCGTGAGAGCCGAGCCGACCCTCAGCGCGGCAATTCGCTGTCCGAGGTGCGGAACAGAAACGCAGGCGTCATGCCCACAGATGCCTGCGTTTACTTTTGGGAATGCCCCAGCCGCAATCAAGCCCCGGTGTTCGGTGTCACATCCGTTTTCAACCCACCATAGACACTCCCCAGGCCCTGTGATGGGGTCCGAATTGCGGCTAAGTAGCCGGCCCCGCCGCGTACCGACCCAGGGCCATGTCGTTCCGACAGTCGAATCGCCGCACTGTCAGGGAATCGTGAGGCGCACTCCGCCTACGGAATGTTGCGCGCTTCCCCGTTCTCAAGCGCCCAGAAGCGGGGGATTGTGGGATGCGCCTCCAACAGGGCCCGGCGTAGAGAATCCGCGGCTTCATGCTCGCCGTCGTCACCGAGCTCGAACGTGCCCCAGTGCAGCGCGATGTTCGTCCCGGCGCCGAGCAGTTGCGCGGCGCGTACTGCGTCCGACGGTCCCATGTGCTTGCGCCGCATGTACCAACTCGGCCGAAACGGCGCGATCGGAAGGAGCGCGAGCCGCATCGGTCCAAACCGCGCCTTGACCTCCATTAAGAACCGCCCGAAACCCGTATCGCCGGCGAAGTAGACGATGCCGTCTGGTCCCTCAATGACGAAGCCACCCCAGAGCGTCCGGCGGTGGTCGGTCAAACCCCGTCCGGACCAGTGTTGGGCCGGGACAAACGTCACTCGCACGCCGGAACCGAGGCCCAGCCGCTGCCACCAGTCGAGGTCCATCTCTTCCCCACTCATGACCACGTGCTGTTGCAGCAGGTAGGCTTCGATACCGAGACCCGCGACGACCCTGGGATGGAAGGCGCGAACCAGCCGCCGCAGGGTCGGCACGTCCAGATGGTCGTAGTGATTGTGGCTCAGCAATACTACGTCGATGGGCGGCAGGTCCTCGAAACGAATCCCGGGTGGGCGGTGTCGCCAGCGGCCTGTCTCGATATCGGGGCCGATATACCCGGACCAGACCGGATCCGTCAGGATGTTGAGACTATCCATCTGGATGAGGACCGTGGCGTGGTTGATAAACGTCACGCGGAGTTCACCCCTCCCGACCCTCCGCGGAGGCGGCGGCCCCGGGGACAGGTGTTCGTTCGGCCAGGAGCCCCGGTGACGGTGCAGCTGCCAGCGCAGTAGATCCCCAAACCGCTGCTCCGGAAAGGGCTCCTCATTTTGAAAGCGCTTGCCGTCGAAATGATCGGACCGGGGGCCGCGGTATCCGGGGGCCGCGAAGGTGGCGCACCCAATCAAGAGACCTGAGGCGAGGAGCAGCGGACGCAGCGACATCGTCATTGCCTTCGTAGGTGTATCGCAATCCTCTCCCGCCATCCAAGCACAGCCTCAGGCGCGCGACCTGGCCGGCGAACTGGTGCGCATACACTCTAGCTTACTCGTACAAGCCGCTCTTTACTTCAGGTCCCTAAACTTTTGCGAGACAGACTTGGTCACAGGAGCTTGGCCCCTCTTCTGGACGCTGCTGTTCGCGGCTCTAGCCTTGCCCACCCGTGCAAGGGCGCAAGGAGCGAGCTCCGTGGACAACGGTATCGCGCAGGATTCCCTTCCGCAGGTCGCAGCCCGGCTCTTCGGGCAGCACATGGTGCGTATCAGCCTACCCACCGGTGCTCCAGACCTTATTCTCCTCCAGCCTCGCCTGATCGGCGATACGCTCGAGTTTGCCGGCGATGCCCCAGGTGCGTGGACCCTGGACACCGCCATAGGCCGACATCAGATCTCGCTCACTGAAATCACCCGTCTCCAGGTTCGGAGCAGCGCCTGGGATCGGGGTGCCATAATTGGGTTGCTCGTTGGTGCCGCTGCCATCGAGGCGGCGAACGCCGCAGGTAAGTATCAAATCGACCGGGGAGAAACATTGTTCATGGGCTTGCTAGGTGGGACCGGCGGTGCGGTGCTCGGCGGTCTCCTGGGGGCCCCATTCCACCGATGGAAAACTGTGTACGGGGCACCTTAATCAGTCGAAACGCCGCCCGCGATACGCGGGTCCCGAAGGTGAGATCGACCCCGGTAGCGGGATGCCGAGGCTCTCGAACCCGACCAGGACGAAGAGGGCGACGTAGCCGTACGTCTCCAATAGGTGCCGGATCACGAGATGAGCTGCAGGTCAGGTCTATCGGCCATTAGAAAGTGAACGAGGCCTCCAGGCCAAGCTCCGCTGGGTCGAGGAGAAAGTGCGGTGGGTGAATGCCGAACAGTTGCCAGTGCCCGTCTACCAGTTTGGCAGTAGTAACACCGAGGGCAGCTCCAAGAGCCGCGTCACTGAGCCAGTGCCGATTGTCGTTGAGCCGGGAGTAGGCGGTCCCGGACGCCAACGTGTAGAGACCAACCGTCGCCCACGGCCGGTGTATATCATCTGCGAGTGACGCGGCCAGCGTGAATGCGACCGAGACGTGGCCGGACGGGAACGACTCACTGTGGCTCAAAGGATCAAAGTGGAAGGCGCCGAGCCCGGAATCCGGCCGGGCTCGGCCGGTTAGACGTTTGATGGCCTCGAATTCGGCAGCCGTCAGCACGATAGAGGTTACCAGGCGGCCCCCGGCTCGGGTGAGGTTCGGCCGATGCCCAATGAGACCGGCTCCTATGAGTCCCAGGCTCAGGGTACCATAGACCTCCGGCTGGCCCATGTGGCGAAAGAAGGTTGCCACATCGTCCGACGTGTTGCTCCGGTGGCGCTGCAAGGATCGTTGCAACGGTTCATCGACGAGGAACGTCGTCGATATCGCTCCCGCGACCGCCAGTGCCTCATACCACCGGATGACGTGTGGGGCGGTCTGGCCAGAATCTGGGAAAAGAGCTGCCCCCGCCGGTGGCAGCTCGGCCGGCCGAAGGCTCAGGCTCTGAGCAGGGAGGGCCGCCGGGAGCAGCATCACCATCACTAGGATCGCTGCCGATGTTCGAGGCGTGTTCGTTTTCAAAGGTCTCCCCCTGGATGCGAGTCTTTTCTCTTGTCGTAACTTGCGGCTCTTTCCTCCCGACGCTTCTCCTTTGCCAGAATGTGCCGCCGACCGGCGTGCTTGTCGCTACTGTCCGCGACGAGTCGGGGGCGCCGCTTCCTGAGGCGGAGGTCCGCAGCGAGTCGCAGGTGGCCCAGACCGACGCGCGCGGCATGGCGCGACTCACCCTCCCCGCTGGTGGTCACGTCCTCTCTGTTACGCGGATCGGCTTCCGGCCCGCCACGGTCCGCGCCGACGTCATCGCTGCCCATGAAGTACGAGTCGCGGTCACGCTGGAGCCGACGCCGTACCTGCTCGACTCCGTCACGGTTGTTTCGACCCGGACGGGGAGCCATCTCGAAGATACACCGCTCAAGGTCGACGTTGTCGCCCCCGAGGACGTATCGGAAAAAGTGCAGAGCGCGCCCGGCACGATCGTGGCGGTGCTCCGGGAAGCGAGCGGCCTCCGCATCCAAACGACCGCACCGTCGCTCGGCGGCTCCGCGGTTCGTATCCAGGGCCTTCGGGGACGCTACACCCAGATCCTATCCGATGGCCTCCCTCTCTATGGCACGACGGCCGGCGAGCTGAGCCTCCTCCAGATCCCACCGCTCGACCTCGGTCGGGTCGAGGTGATCCGCGGCGTCGCCTCCGCCCTATACGGCGCCCAGGCGCTCGGTGGAGTGGTGAACCTCATCTCCCGTGACCCCGTCCGTCGTCATGAGCTGCTGGTCGACCAGGCCTCTCGCGACGCCTCCGACCTCGTCGCCTTCGCAGCTGGCCCATTAGCAAACCCGAGTGGCTGGGCTTACAGCATGCTCGGTGGCGCCCACCGCCAGCACCGTCAGGACCTCGATCATGACGGTTGGACGGACTTGGCCGGCTACCGTCGGTTGACCGTTCGGCCCCGTCTCTTCTGGTCCGATCCGGGCGGCTCCAGCCTACTCCTAACGGCAGGCACAACGCTCGAGAATCGTGAAGGCGGTACGGTACCGGGCGGCGCGACCCCGGCCGGCACCCAGTTTCCCGAAGCAGTCGACACGCGGCACGCCGACCTCGGCGTGAACGGACGACGGACCCTCGGCCCCGGCTGGACCCTGAGCCTCCGCGGCGCGGCGCTCCACGAGTTCCAACGGCACATCGTTGGCGCTGTGACCGAGCGCGACCGCGTGCGCTCTGGCTTCGCTGAGGTCGCCATCGTGAGGACAGACCTCGCCCCAACCTGGAAAAGCGCAAGCTGGGTGGTGGGTGCGGGACTCAATGCCGAGGGGTTCCGGGCAATCGACGTACCGC
>DASYVW010000453.1:0-1904 GCA_035936675.1 Gemmatimonadales bacterium | reverse complement strand
GCCGTCGTGCGGTGCCGGCCGCGCGCTACAGCGATGTCACCCTGCCCGCCATGGCCACCCGTCGGCGCTGGTGGGTGGTACTTCCGCCGGTGTTGAGAGGGCTGGCTCTTGCCGGCCTCTGCCTTGCCGCCGCGGGCCCCCGCATCGGGGGCGACACGGTTGAGATCAAGCAGGAAGGCATCGCGATCGTCATCACCATCGACATCTCGAGTAGCATGCTCGCCGAAGATTTCGCGCCGTCGAATCGGCTGGAAGTGGCCAAGCGGCAGGCAGTGGGTTTCATCCGTGGCCGAGCCGCCGACCGGATCGGCTTGGTCGCCTTTGCCGGCGAGGCCCTGACCCAGGTGCCGGTCACACTGGACTATCCGGTCATCGAACAAGCAGTGATGGATCTCAAGATCGGAAGCCTGGAGGATGGGACCGCCATCGGGAGCGGCCTGGCCACGGCGGTGAACCGGCTGCGGCGAGCACCGGACAAGTCCAAGGTGATTCTCCTGCTGACCGACGGAGAGAACAACAAGGGACTGATCGATCCCCGCACCGCTGCGGCGACCGCTGCCGCCTTCGGGATCAAGGTCTACACCATCGGCGTGGGGACCATCGGCGAGGCGCCCATCCCCACCGGTCGCGGGCTGGGCGGCTTCCGCTACGAGTTGCTTCCGGTGCGCATCGACGAGCCGCTGCTGCAAGAGATCGCCCAGAAGACCGGAGGTCGGTATTTCAGAGCCAAGGACAGTGAAGCGCTCAGCCGGATTTTCCGGCAGATCGATGCCCTGGAGAAGACTCCGATTCACGTCACCAGGTACACCCGTTATGACGAGACCACCCGGCCATTGATCCTTCTGGGCCTGGCCGCGTTGGCGCTCGAGTTGGTGATCGGCTCCACTCTCGTGGTGCGGGTGCCATGACGTTCGACGCGCCGCTGCTCCTCTTTCTTGCTCCCGTCGTAGCTCTTGCCTTTGGCTTCGCCGCCTGGCTCGCCCGGCGGCGCCGCATCCGAATGGCTCGGCGGTGGTCTCCCTCACTGGGGCGGCTGGCCCGAGGCCGGGGCGGGTGGGCACCCGCAGCGGTGGGGCTCAGCGCGCTGCTGGCGGCCGTCGCCCTGGCCGGACCCCGCGCGGGACGAACCGAAGTGCGCACCCAAACGCGTGCGCTCAGCATGGTGCTTGCCGTCGATATCAGCCGCTCGATGCTCGCCGAAGACGCGGCGCCCAGCAGGCTCCAGCGCGCCGGACGCGAGGCGCGCAGGCTGATCCAGGACCTCGAGGGAGACCGGCTCGGCCTGATCGCATTCGCCGGGCGGAGCTACATCCTGTCCCCGCTCACGGTGGATGGCGGAGCCATCCGGATGTATCTCGATGCGATGGATCCCGATATCGCGAGCGAGGGTGGTACCAATCTGAGCGCCGTCCTGGCCCAGGGGACCGAGCTGCTCGCTGCCGCAACCGATGCCGCCGATCGTGTCCTGGTGGTCTTCACCGATGGCGAAGCTCACGACACCCTGCCGGAGGCGATTGCCCAGGCGGAGGCGCTCAAGGAGGCCGGCGTTCACCTCATCGTCGTCGCCGAAGGGCGGGCTCTCCCCACGCGTATCCCGATCCGGGATTCCGCCGGCACCTTGCTGGAGTACAAGCAGGACGAAGAAGGCAACGTGGTGCGGACCCAGCGCCGGGACGACATTCTCCGTGCGGTGGTGGACGCGGCGGAGGGGACGCTGGTGCCTAATGAGCTGCCCGACCAGGCCGGTGCGGTGCGCGACCTCGTGGCCGCGCTGAAGCGGAGCCCCACGTCGGAAACCCGTACCGCCGACCTCGTCCCCCGCGCCTGGATACCCGTGCTCGGTGCCGCCCTCATCCTGCTGGGCTACACCCTCGTCCGGCCTGGTCCTGCCCTCGTCGGCCTGG
>DASYVW010000452.1:0-2363 GCA_035936675.1 Gemmatimonadales bacterium | reverse complement strand
AAGCCCGGGCGACATACCTTCACCGTTTCTGGACCGAGCGGGATCACTGGGAGCTCCGGCCCGAGGGGGAGCGCCTCCGAGAGCACTACCGCCGGCTTCTTTTCGCCAGGACCCACTTTCCTCTCACCATAAGTCGTCGCTTCTACGGCCCGGTGGACGCATACCGGTCGGGCAATAACGAGCTGGATGATCGTGGGATTATTTACATCCGCCAGGGGGAACCCACCGATCGGCTCCGACCCTTCGTGTTCGGGGTGATGCCCAACGAATCCTGGCGATACGCTCGGGCCGAAGGCGATCTCCTATTTCATTTTAGCGCTGGATACGATAGCTACGGCGGGGGCGATCTGTACGACTACCGGCTGGTTCAGAGCGTCCTGGACCTGCACGGGGCGGAAGATGCCCCGAGGGATCAGCTGCTTCTCTCTCGTCAGTCTCTATCTCCGGTGTACAGCCGGATGCTCAACTGGGGTCGGTTCGGCTCCGCCAATGAGGGGGCCCGGGAGCGTAACATCGGAAAGACCAGCATCGAGGTGGGTACGACGACGGACAGTTACGAGCTCCGCTTCAGCCGCCGACTGGCCGCAGTGGCCGACCTGATTAGCGTGGGACGCAGCGCCGGCGGCAGCCTGGCGCACCTGGTCTTTGGAATAGCCGCCCCCGGCACCTCGCCCCGGCTCGTGACCGCGGGTGTGGAGTACGCGGTGCGCGTGCGGCTCGTTGCCCTCGGTGCCCGGGACAGGTCCGTCGCCACGTTGGACACGACCTTCGTCATCGTCCTCCCCGGGCCGCTGACGAAGAAGGAGTACCTGGTGGGACGAGCGCAACTCACCCTTCCCGCGGGTCACTGGCGCTACCGGGCGGCCTTGCAGCAGGGGGACGGCGCCGGCGTTGTCCTGCCCCTTGGGACCGTGCGAGTCGCCGCGACGGACGGTGCGGCGCTTTCACTCAGCGACATCGCGCTCGGCACGCCAGGACGAGCGGTATCCTGGGTGACCGACGCGGCGGACACCGTCCTCCTGGCACCATCCGAGCTCTTCCGGAAAGGGGCAGAGATCGAGATCTACTATGAGGCCAGCGGCGCAGCGCCCCTCCAGCGGTACCGGCACGAGATCTCAGTGCTGCCGTGGAACGCGCGCGGGTCCAAACGGCGCCCCTTGGTGTCGCTGTCGTTTGAAGAGGGCGCGGCCAGCGAGGTCATTCGCTCGCGCCGGACCATACGGCTCGAGCGCTTGAAGCCCGGAAACTACGTCGTGGAGGTAAAGGTGACGGCGCCGGACGGAACCTTTCAGGTTCGACAGCGTGCCATCCGATTGATCGAACCCTGAGTCATTCCCATTCTATCGTAGCGGGCGGCTTGGAGCTCACGTCGTACACGACGCGATTCACCCCATCCACTTCGTTGGCGATCCGGTTCGACATCCGGGCCAGCACCTCGGGAGGAAAGGCAAACCAGTCAGCGGTCATGCCGTCGCGGCTGGTGACGGCACGGAGGGCGATGACCTGATCGTACGTGCGGCCGTCGCCTTGAACCCCGACCGAGCGGATGGGGAGCAGCACGGCGAATGCTTGCCAGATGTCGTCGTAGAGTCCCGCCGCACGGATCTCCTCGGTGTAGATGTGGTCGGCGCGGCGGAGCATCTCGAGATTCTCGGGCGTGACGTCGCCCAGGATCCGAATGGCAAGACCGGGGCCCGGAAAAGGGTGCCGGCCCACCATCTCCTCCGGCAACCCAAGCTCGCGCCCGACCTGGCGCACTTCGTCCTTGAAGAGCTCGCGAAGCGGCTCCAGCAGCTTGAACGGCAGCCGCTCGGGGAGTCCGCCGACGTTGTGGTGCGTCTTGATCGTGACCGAAGGCCCACCCAGCGGCGAGAGCGACTCGATCACATCAGGATATAGGGTTCCCTGGACCAGGAACCCGACGTCCTTCCCGACCGACTTCGCCTCCACCTCGAACACATCGATGAACGTGTGGCCAATCCGCCGGCGCTTTTCTTCTGGATCGGTGATGCCGGCCAGCTTCTCGAGAAAGCGAGAGCGGGCATCCACCACTCGGAGGTCGATGCCGAAGTGCCGGCGGAAGGTCTGCTCGACCTGCTCCCGTTCGTGCAGGCGGAGCAGCCCGTGGTCGACGAAAATGCAGGTCAGCCGGTCTCCCACCGCGCGATGAACCAGGACGGCGGCCACCGAGGAGTCAACGCCACCAGAGAGACCGCAGATTACTCGCCTGGTGGGGCCGACCATTTCCTTGATGCGCTCGACCTCTGTCTCGACGAAATGACTCGGCGTCCAGTCCGGCGTGCAGCCGCAGATCTCGAACAGGAAGGTGTTGAGGATCTCGCCGCCCCGGGGTGTATGGGCCA
>DASYVW010000451.1:0-4760 GCA_035936675.1 Gemmatimonadales bacterium | reverse complement strand
TGAATCACGGAAACGTTCCAACTCGATTCGATCGGCCGGACTCTGAGCTTGAATGGCGAGCGGCGTAGTCGGCAGCAGTGCCAGGAGGATCGTGGCCGCAGTGTTCCAGCAGCGCGGATGGAAGGGGCACCCTGGACTTTTCAGCCGCACAACAGGGGAAAACATCAGCCGGACCTCGTCACTACACCACTAGTGAGCGACATCGCCGTTCGAGGCACCGGCCGCTGGCGCACCGGGCGACGTGGTGGGATTCGCCTTAGGAGACGCACCTGGCGGCGGGCGCCCCACACGGCGGGCGGACTGAGCCTCCGCACGGTCGCGGAGGAAGCGACTAATCCCATCGAAAACCCCCCGGGCGTACAGCCACTGCCCCCGGGCCGACCTCAGCGCGGTCTCCTGATCCGGCATGATCAGGAACATTCCTTCGCAGAGGACCGCGGGCATCCAGGTGGGGCGCACCACCGCAAGGTCGCCACGGCTGATGCCGAGATCGGGTAACCCGAGTCGGCGGACCAGCGAGCTCTGGATCTCGGTCGCGAGCGGCACACTGCGCGGCTGATTATAGAATACGCTGGTGCCGTTATTGGTGAAGGGGTTGACGCCGTCGGGCAGGGCGTTGTTGTGAATCGAGATCAGCAGCTCCGCACCGCCGGTATCGGCGAGCGCCACGCGGTGCCAGAGATCCACGGCAGTGTCGGTCGTGCGAGTCATCAGCACTCGGGCTCCGGCCGACTCCAGCATTCTCCGGAGCTGAAGCGCCACAGCCAGGTTGGCCTCGGCCTCCCGTAGGCCGGTAGGTCCGGTAGCGCCGAGTGGTGGATGACCGGGGTCCACCGCGATGGTCCGGCCCTGGAACGGATGACTCCGGAGAATCCGGGGTGGGCGCCGGATCTCGAGCAGGAGGTCGTTTTGACTCCAGCGGGTGCGATAGCCCCACACCGGCGCGGTGAGATTGACCGTAACCGTCACCTCATCTCGCTCGGGCTGCGCCCAACTCAGCCTTGCCACGAGAGGGTCGCGTCCATATCGCATCCAATCGACGTCTCCCGCCGCACTGTAGAGCCGGAGGGTGAGGCTGCTCTCGGTTTCGAGGACCTGAAACGGCACTCGCTGGCTGAGGGGAATCCGAAGCGTCGCTCGATCGTCCCCGGGCGTCAGAGTTACCGCGCCTACGATCGCGTGCGGGGCGGGCACCCCGGCCGGGAGGGGCTGCGCGTCCGCCACCGGCACCCACGCCTCGGCCTCGGGAGAGAGGCGGATACGCACGTCGTCATTGATCCGGCCCGTGGCGGCTCCGCGCGTGCCGGTCGGGAAGAACCAGTGGTAAGTACCACCGGGAACCGGCCGGCCGATGGTGACGCTGTCGGTGGTTCCAGTACCTGCAGTGTCGTCGTCGAACTCGGTGACAATCGGAAGGGTATCGAGGAGGGCCAGCTGCAGCGGCCAGCGAATGCGAACCGTGTCGCCGTCCCGCGCGGCCTCGAGCACTGACCAGGAACCCTCGGGAGAGACCAGCTCGTCATATGGGGCGGGACACCGTAGACCGGTGACGCAATGGAGCGCGGCACGGGCCAGCACCCGAACCAGCGACGCCGATGGTCCGTGCAGCACCGGGCCGGGATCGGGCCCCATCTCACGGCCGCGTACGACACCGACGTATCGCACCTCGTCCGGTGTGCGAAGCTTGGTGGTGTCCCGCTCGAACGCTCGGGTGGCAGGGAGCAGTTCCTCCGGCTGCCTCTGCGGCAGCAGGCGGACGATTTCCCCGCTGGGAAGATGGAGCCGCACCACCGAGCCTTCGGCCGCACGGGCCGAAAGGGTCAGGTACTCAGTTGGCGGGATCCACACCTGGCCTCGGGGCGAGAGCGCCATCGAGTCGATCCAGGCGCTGCCCTGCGCGATCACGCCCGGGAAGTAGCGGGGATCCCGCCGCACCGGATAGACCAGGACCGACGAATCCGCGGCCAGATGCGCCTCGATGCGAAAATGCATCAGCGTGTCAGACGGGAACGGAACCCAGGCAAGCCATGCCCCATTTGGCCAGACGCGCACCGGAGTGCCGTTGATGGTCAACCGGACGTCGTGGTTGGCTACGTTGCCGAATAGAAAGCTCGAATCGCGTACTCGAACCAGATCGGTGAGCGCCGGATAGACCACCGTCAGGCCAATGGGATCGGGCACTCTAGGCGCGGCAGGAAGCTCCGCCCGGCTCATCGGCGGGCCCGACGGCACAGCAGCGGATGAGGATGCGGTTGCGGTGGAGGGCGTCGTCCTATGGGACTGGCGTGAACAACCCAGAGCGGTGACGAGAAGCGCCAACGCCATACCCAAGATTCGTCTGACAAGCATAGTTGCAAGGTATATAGTGGCTAGGACTTACGCCAAGCCCACGTTGACGCTCCCGAGAGTGCTCTCTAGATTCGTCAGACCTTGAACCTCGTTGGACTGGCGGACGGGACTCGGTGTGACTCATCGCTGGAGGTGTACATCTGCCCGAGGAGCCCGTGAGCAGCGGTTCGGTACGAGTCTCCGTCTTCGGCAAGACCGACCTGGGCCGCGCCCGCGATCACAACGAGGACACGTTCCTGGTGGCCGATCTGAGCACGGGGAACGCCAGCCTGCAACCCGCCGTACGCAGTCACGAGATCGGCCCTCGTGGCTCGCTCTTCATGGTAGCAGACGGCATGGGCGGAGCGGCCGCCGGCGAGCTGGCCAGCGCCATGGCTGCCGATCTCATCTACCGCCACATGATCACGGCCTGGGCCGGCGATCCGACCCAGAATGCCGCCCGCTTCGCGTACCGGATAAAGGAAGCGGTCGAGCTCGCCAACGCACGGATCTACTCTTATGCCAAGGAGCATCCCGAGGTCCGGGGCATGGGAACGACCGTGACGGCGGCAGGGGTCTACGGAAGCGACCTGTATCTGGCCCAGATCGGCGATAGCCGGGCGTACCTCGTGCGGGAGTCGGAGGCTATCCAGCTCACCAAGGACCAGAGCCTCATGCAGCGCCTGGTCGATGCCGGCGAGCTCACCGAGGACGAAGCCGAGCAGAGCGAGCGACGCAATATCATTCTCCAGGCCCTGGGGCCCGATCCGAAGGTGAAGGTCGATCTCACCCACCAGTCCCTCCGAAGCGGCGATACGCTGATCGTCTGCTCAGATGGACTCTCCGGGCTGGTTCGGCGGGAGGAATTTGCCGAGCTCGCGCGGGACCACGCCGACCTGCCCGCCCTCTGCTCCGCGCTGATCGATCTCGCGAACGGACGGGGCGGTCCGGATAACATCACCGTGGTGACGGCCCGGTTCGAGGGTGAGGGCTTACCCGAAGCGCACGGGGCGGACGGTGTTGGCTATAGCACCTACCAGCTTCCACTGGAGACGGCCGAGCCTGACCCGGACACCACGACAGAGTTTGAGCCGCTCCCGCCGCGTACCCCGAATTCGTCCTCTACGCTGGAGCACCTCCGCAGCCTCGGGCTGATCGTGGTGCTCCTCGGCGTCCTCCTGCTTCTGCTTGCAGTGTGGCGCTGAGCGTTGGCTACACCCCAGAGCCGGGCTGACGAACCAGCATTCTCCTCGCCGCTCAAAGCTCGCCTCGCCTGGATCGCGGCCCTCGCGTTTGCCTCCGGATTTCCTTTTGGCCTCGTGAACGAGACCGTCCCGATTTATTTCCGCACGCACGGCGTCGGACTGGTCGAGATCGGACAGCTGAACAAGCTGAGCCTGCCCTGGAGCATCAAGTGGCTGTGGGCGCCGCTGGTGGATCGGCACGGCACAAGGCGTCAGTGGATCGCGGGCTGCCTGGCCGGGCTCGCCGCACTCACCTTTGCGCTGAGCCGCCTGGAGCCGGGTAAGCTCGGGACCGGGCTCTGGATCATCCTCATGCTGATCGTCCTGCTGTCGGCAACACAGGATGTGGCGATCGATGCCTACACCATCCAGTCGACCACCACTCGCGAGCTGGGGGTGGCGAACTCGGTGCGCATCACGCTGTACCGCGTCGCGATGCTTACTGCGGGTGGGCTGTTGGTCTGGCTGGCGGGACGGATCGGATGGTCGGAGAGCTTCTCGGTGGGGTCCCTGATGCTCGCGGCGCTCGCCCTATGCGCCTTTCTGGTGCCGGCGGTGGATCGTGGGGCGGGACGAGCTACAAGCCTGGGGGAACCACTCAAGGAGCTCTTCTCCAGGCCCGGCATCGCGACCGTGATCGTATTCGCTCTGATCTTCAAGCTGGACATCGCCGCACTGGAGCCGATGATGCGGCCCTTCTGGGTAGACCGTGGCCTCTCGTTGGCGGAAATCGGAGCGGTAGTTGCGTCGGGCCGTTTGATCGCCACAATCGCCGGGGCGGCGGCAGGCGGTGTGTTTACCACCCGCTACGGGATTTTTACCGGCCTCTGGGTGCTCGGCCTGATCCAGGCGTTTTCGGCGCTGATGTATTGGGCGACTGCCACGTTCGCGTCCTCCAATTCACTGGTGGTCCTGGCCGCCTATTTCGAGAGCTTCGCGGCCGGTCTCGGCACGTCCGCCTATCTGGCGTTTCTCATGTCGATCTGTGAGAAGCGGTACGCGGCCACGCAATTCGCCGTGCTCTCTGCCCTTCTAGCAGTGACTCGCTACATCACCGGCGAATACTCGGGTGGGCTGGCTGAGCGGCTCGGTTACGCCAACTACTTCCTGGCGACGTTCTTCCTCGGCCTCCCGGCGTTCCTGCTCATCCCGCGCCTGCGCCGTGCCTCGCTCTCCGCCCGAGCTTCG
>DASYVW010000450.1:0-3804 GCA_035936675.1 Gemmatimonadales bacterium | reverse complement strand
GTTGGAGAAAGTAGCAGCGAACGACGTCGGGATGACCCGGACCGGAACAGTTTTCGTTGTGGTCCCGCTGACCATATCGAACGAGGTGGATCCCGGAGCGACGCCGGTGACGATAAACCGCGCACTGGTCTGGATTGGCGTGCCCGTCGTCGTCTGAAGGAAGGTCGAGTCTTTTACGACGGTGACCCCCGCGCCCACGTTCTGGGGCGTGAAATCCCCCGCGAGCTGGTTGCCCTGTCCGTCCACCAGCTCAACCGTGACGAACTTGGACTCCCCCTGGCTTACGAAGACAGAAGTGGGATCCGCCAGGATCTCCTGGCCAGAATCGCGAATGGATCCTGTGGGATCTCCATTGCACGACCAGAGCGCGGTCGCCGCGGCCAGCAGGGCTATGCCACACATCGAACGCTTCATACTCGGCACCTCATCGAGTGAAACTGTGAAAACTGCGCTCGGAAGACCCTCGAGAAATGTCCCATCTCAGAACCGCCTGCTTGCCGAGACGAGGTCCACGCCGAGAAAGCGTCCGGCGTCGGCCACGGCAGGGCTACCGATCAGCTCAGCCCAGCCGGGGTACCCCGACTCCTTGAGATCGTTGGAATGGATGAGGCCGTAGGCCCCGAATCCCGACCGATCGGCAAAGATGTAGTAGTAGCCCTTCCCCTTCGCGTAGCTCCAGACTTCGTACGGTGGCGCCCGGCCTTCCTGCTGCCGGCGCAGCACGTCGTCCGGAGCCCCGTTCTTGGCGTAGATCCGGCCCCGGTCGGAGCGCCAGCCGGACACCGGGTTCCGGCCACCTTCCTTGAAGGTCCGGTTGGCGTAGGCGATGGCGGCGTAGAACGACTCCCTGCGCTCGTTCTTCACCGTGGCCGGCGTGGGATCCCGCTGCTTCCAGAATGCGGTCAGGAACCGGCGCTTGGCGTCGACGCTGAGATCCTTGCTCCAGGCCGACAGCTCCCGGGACTCGGCGATGTAGTCGAGCGGTGCCCGCGCCTGCTCCAGCTCCGTTTCCGACATGGCGCCGAAGTAGCCTTCGTCGGTCACCTTCTCGGCGCTGCGCCGGGTAGTGTCGCGAGCCAGGGTCTCGGTCAATCCGGCCATGTTGAACTCGGCCGTTCGCTGAATCGTTTTTCCATCCAGCCGGAGATCGGCGACCATGGTGTAGCCGCCTGGAGGCAGGCCGGTGAGATCGAGTTGTCCTTTCAGGACGCTCCCGCCTGCCGTCACCTTAACCGGGAGTGCCTGGGTCTTCATGGTGGTTCCTCCGGCGGAGTCCCGGATGGACACGCCCAGCGTCCCCTGCCCGTCACGACCGGAATACGCTTCCAGCAAGTAGAACACCTTGGCCCGAAGTGGGGTCAGCAGCACGCGGGCGGTTGCGGTCACCAGATTGTTTCCGGTGCGGAATTCCCCTGGCCCTGGTACGGTGTCGTCCGCCGTAGCCAGCCGCATTTCCGGAGCGATCAGCAGGTCCGACGCCACGCTCGTGTCGGAAAGCGCCTGGAGCTCCGTGGCCGTGCTCATGGACCGGCCGGACACCGAGTCCTGCACCGTCACCTGGAACCGGTACTTCCCCGGCGCCACGGCGAAATCGACGATCTCCACCGTATAGGCGTCCGCGTCGCCGCCGGGGTTACGAGCCCGGCTCTGCCACGCCTGTTTGTACAAGGCCAGGTTGGTGGAATCGGCCACCTGCACGCTCACGGTATAGCTCGACTCGCCGCCGGGACGGACCGGCTGGAGAAGAGCAAAGGGGATCTGCACCAGGCCCTTCACCCGGGTGCGGTCCTGATCGGCGCGGTAGAATCGCACCGCGCGCAATACCACTCCTGGCTCGCGTTGATGGGCAGGCAGGCTGAGGGGAACGACTCCGGCCGCCGCTACGAGCGCGAATCTTGTAAGACTGATCATGAACACCTTTATACCGGGCGGCAGGCGGTGCGATGGAGCCGCACCGCCGCGCGCCAAGTGCTACCAGCCGACACTGACGCTGAAGAAGTTGGTGCTCCCGAGTACGCCGAGGTACTTCCAGGCATAGTCGAGACCGAGGTTGAAGTTGCCACTCCCGTAATTCAGCCCGCCGCCCAACGCGAGACCCTGAAGCTTCTCCTCGTCCCGTAGCGCTGTGCTGTTGGGGTCTGCCGGGCCCAGGTTGTTCGCGGCGGTGTAGCTGTAGCTGCCCCGAGCGGCGAATCCGAAGTTGGAGCCGCCCAGCCGCTGGGTCATCCACTCGCCACCGGCGGAGAAGCCGGCCCCGTTGTTGTTGGGCTGGTTGAAGTCCGAGAGGACCGTCAGGCGATTGTTATCGCCCGTGATGAGATCGTACGCCAGGCCGACCCGGAAGATCGTGGGCAGGTTATACCCCGTCGTCCGGAACTGCGACGGCTGCGGGTTCGAGGGCACGAGCGGCTCGCCCGGGATCGGATCCCGAGGCGTGTTCGCCTCGAGCGCCTGACCACTATAGGAGAGGTTCGTCCCCAGGTTGGCGACCACAAACGAGAACCGCACCGGGTGGCCGCTGAGCGACGCGTGGAAGCTGGTGCCGAAATCCACGGCAAAGGCCTGTCCCGATGCCTGGCCCAGGTTGTCGAAGATCCCCTTTGCGGTTACACCCGCCGAGAACCGATCGGAAAAGTTCTGGGAGAAGGTGAGGCCCGCGAAGGTCTCGCTGACCGAGTACACCGAGCCGGTGCCGTCGGGTTGCTCGACCGTGTACACCGGCTGGTCCTTGAAGCCGTAGGTGCCGATCTGAAGGCCGATGGCCCTGGACCCACCGGAGAACGGAAACGCGATACCGCCCCAGCTGTAGCGGGTACTGGCGACGTAGTCGTAGGTGCCGATCATCGCTCCCGCCCGGGGCATCAACGCGATGCCGGCCGGGTTGTAGTACAGCGCGCTCACGTCGGTCGCGATGGAGGAGAAGGCTCCTCCGAGCGCGGTGCCGCGAGCACCGGCACCCATGAGCAGGAACTCTGCCGCGGTGGTGCCGTAGGCGGTGTTGTCCTGGTTGACTGCCTGTCCCGATGCGGCCGCGGGAAGCCCGCTCAGGAGGGCCGCCATCAGGGCCAGGTTTCGTGCAGATGTGTGACTCATAAGCTTCCCATCTCCTGGATGCGGGGAGCCGGCAGAGTGCCGGCCCCCTCCCGTTGGCTGCTACTGAGCGAAGTTGACCACCGTGAAGCGGCCGACCCGACGGGCGTTGCCGGCTTCGATATGATAGAAGTACACCCCGCTTGCCACGATCTGGTTGTTACGGTTACGCACGTTCCAATCCTCGGCCCCGCCGAACTGGGTCGAGTGGTGCTCGAAGAGGCTGACCAGCACACCGCTCGAGGAGTAAATGCGGACGATGCAGTCGGCCGGCAGGTTCACGAACTTGATGATCTTCGTGTCCGTGGTCTGCTCGAACTGACTGGTGACGTAGTAGGGATCCGGCACCGTGTGGACCCGGGTCAGATCATTCGATGTGGCGGCCACCAGCGCGTTGGTGGCGTTGAAGGTGAGGTTCACCTTGGCGCCCAGCGCGGTGAAGCTCCGGGGCGATGTGGTGAAGCTGTACGTCCCGAGCGGTCCGCCCGCCCCGTTCCCGCCGTTCACGTGACCGATGTAGCTCCGCATGGTCCAGACGGTGCCGGATGCGGGAACCGCACCTCCCGGCGCCAGCTCGAACATGAAGATGTCGCCGGCCAGGTACATCGAGAATCCGGGGTTCGGACGAGCCGCGGCCACGGCGATATCGCCCGGGCCACCTCCCGAGATGACGACCGACCCCGGCACCGCCGTATTGCTCAACGTGTAGGCGGT
>DASYVW010000449.1:0-5103 GCA_035936675.1 Gemmatimonadales bacterium | reverse complement strand
ACCGGAGTGACCGGACAGGTTCCGCGCAGTTTCCGCGCGCCGCATGGATATCGGGGTCCATTCGTAGCCCGCGCCATCGCACCGTACCATTACCGGTCATTCGGCTGGACGCTCGGCGTCTGGGACTCGGCCCGCCCCGGCGCGGAGCTGATCCGCGCCCGCGTGCGCCGGGGACTGAGGCCCGGGGCGATCGTGCTCTTGCACGATGGTGACGGATACGATCCGGCCGGGGATCGCTGGCAGACCGCCGCAGCCCTCCCAGGCATCATTAGAGATATCCGGGATGCCGGCTACCGGCTGGGGTCACTCGCGGCACTGGTGGCGGCTTGAGCCGGCGAGCATGGATCACGCTGGCCGTCGTCATCGTCGCCTGTGGGTTCGCGGCTCGGTTCGGCATGACTTTCCCATGGGCCCGGACCATGGATGCCCTGAGCGATGCCGACTGGGTGCTGCTGGCGGGAGCCGGTCTGATCAACATTCTGTCCCTGATGGCGAAGGCCAGCGCGTGGCACCTCCTGCTTCGCCGCCTCACCCCCATCCGCGCCATGACAGCGCAGGTGGCCACCTTCATCGGCGCCGCCGTGAACTCCATCAGCATCTCGGTCAGCGGCGAAGCGGCACGGGCGCAGGCCGCTGGATCGAGGGATGGAGTGCCGTTCGGCCTGGCCGCCGCATCGCTGGTTGCCAGCCGGGTGGTCGAAGCGCTCGGTCTCGTCGTGTTTCTCGCGGTTGCCCTGATCATACTGCCCATGTGGCCGGGTTCCCGCTCGATCGGTCTGATCCTCCTCGGCGTGGCCGTGGCGGTGACGGCCGGTTACCATCTCCTACCCAGACGAGGGTGGCACCCCGCCCTCGTGCGCCTGGCGGCTACCGGTCGGTGGGGCCTCGCAGCGCCAGTCGCGCTGGCTACGCTCAACTGGGTGTTGCAGTGGCTCACCTTCCACTGGAGTTTCGTCGCCACTGGGGCCGCGGTGACGCCCTCGGTTTCCCTTGCCGGACTGGTGATGGCGAACATCGCCGGGATTCTGCGGCTGACTCCGGGAAACATCGGGGTCCTGCAGGGGTCACTCGTTCTCGGAATGCGCGCCTTCGAGATGCCGGCGGCCAATGCGCTCGCGGCAGGCCTGGCCCTTCAGGCGGTCCAAGTCATACCGGTGCTCGTGATCGGTATCGGCCTCGTGGGCGCCCAAGGCTTTCGCCAGCTCCTTGCGCACCGCGAGGAAACAGCGTGAGGGACACCGACGTGATGGAGCTCGACCCGGCCACGGCTTCAAGCGACGATTCCGCTGCATCGGGTCGCCCGTCCCTTCCGGTATTCTACGAGCCGGCCGGGACGGCCGAGTCGGACACCGAGTGGGTGGGGCAGCCCATGGGTCTGCCGCGCCGGCTGGCGTTGCTCACGGCCGTGATGGCCGTGCTCCTCGTTCTCGGCGCGACCGAGATTGCCCTCTCCTGGTCGGCCCGGACCCGGCTGGAGGATTTCCGGCTCGAGTCGGTCGCCCTTGCCAACACCCTCGCATCGCTGCTCCAGCGCGCCGCTCCCACCGGTAATGCCGAGAGTCTGACGCAAAGCATCGAGGGATGGGCCCGCCACCGCATCACCGAATCGCAAGCCACGGTCTACCTGGCCCGCGGCGGTACGCTGGTTCCGGTTGCGTCGAGTGGAAACGGCCCGATACGGCCACCCGACCCTTCTGCATACACTACCCTGACCCGGCGAAGCACCGGCGTACGTCTGCTGGCCGGCCCGGATCCGGGGTGGCAGGTCCTTGTCCCACTGGGAGCGACACGCTCCTACGGTGTTCTCGACGTCAGAGTCTCCACCCGCCGACTGCAGGATTGGGCCCGGGTCGAGCGCCAGCGCGCCTACCTGCTCGCCCTGCTGTCCGCACTGCTGGTGGCGCTTGGCGTTGCGGTCCTGACCGCCCGCTGGGTCGGGCGGCCGCTGGCTGCGATCGGCAGTGCCATGGCGCGTGCGCATGGCGGCACCAAGGGCTCACCGCCCGCTCCCGAGATCGGCCCTCCCGAGTTCCGGGAATTGGCTCGACGCTACAATCGGCTGCGGGAGGCACTCACTGCGAGGGAGCAGGAGAGCGCCGCCCGCGCCATGCTGCTGTCACTCGAGGAACGGGCTCGTGGGTTCGACCGCATCGCGCTGGTGCATGAGACCGCCGCGGCATTCGCCCATGAGATCGGAACCCCGCTCAACACCATGAGCGGGCACCTCCAGCTGCTGCGGGATGATCTGGCGGGACAACAGGACGAGGCTCCCGTTGACCGGGTCCGCCTGCTGCTCGCGCAGGTTGACCGGGTAGCCGGGATCGTGCGGGCCGCACTTCAACGACGGACCTGGCCCCGGCCCTACGTGCAACGCATCGAGCTCGGCGAGATCGCCTCTCGCATGCTTCGATTTCTCGAGCCGTCGTTCGGAGATGCGGGTGTCTCCGCGCGGCTGCTCCCCTCACCATTGGTGTTCGCGAGCTGCGACCCGGCATTGGTCGAGCAGATTCTGCTCAACCTGCTAAAGAACGCGATCGAGGCGCTCGCCCCCGGGAACAGCGTGGGCGTGGTGAGCGGGCGGGAAGACGCGATGGGGTTCATCGACATCTTCGACGACGGCCCCGGTCTCGGCCCGGAAGCCGAAGCCAACCTGTTCCGCCCGTTCTCCAGCACCAAGGTCCATGGGACCGGACTCGGCCTGGCCGTCAGCCTTCAACTCGCGCGTATGCTGGGTGGCGACCTGGTGCGGGTGCCCAGCCCGCGGGGTGTCCGCTGGCGGCTCACGCTCCCGGAATCGGGGCGGATGTGACCGGCCCCAGCGGCACGGCCGAGCGGCCCGCTCGCCTCCTCCTCGTGGATGACGACGAGGCGGCCTGCCGTCTTCTCTCGGAGGTGCTCGAGCGGGAGGCCTACCGGGTCGTCTCCGCGCTCTCCGCCGACGAGGCAATCGCGAAGCTGGACCAGGAGGGCCCGTTCGACGCGGTACTCACCGACTTGCGGATGCCCCGGAAGAGCGGGCTCGATCTGCTTCGCACCGTACGTGGCCGGGACCCTGAGGCTCTGGTGCTGGTTCTCACGGCATTCGGCGATGCCGCCGCCGCGGGGGAGGCCATCCGCGCCGGCGCCTACGACTTCATCAGCAAGCCATACGATATCCAGACGCTCCGAGAGACACTGGACCGCGCACTGGGCCGGCGGCGTCTGGCCCGGCGGCGCCAAGCCGCGAGTCCTCTCGACGCAGCGGCCGAGGAGCCGGAAGGACTGGCACTGGTAGGTCACAGCCCGGCGATCATCGAGGTGATGAAGACGCTCGCCCGGGTTGCCCCCTCTCAGGCTACGGTCCTGGTGCTGGGCGAGACCGGCACCGGCAAGGAGCTCGTCGCTCGCACGATCCATCGTTGGTCGGAGCGGGCCAGCCACCGGTTCGTGGCGGTGAACTGCTCCGCGCTCGCCGAGGGCTTACTCGAGAGCGAGCTCTTCGGCCACGTGAAGGGGGCCTACACCGGCGCGGCCAGCTCGAGACCTGGTCTCTTCCGCGAGGCGGACAAGGGTACTCTGTTCCTCGACGAGATCGGAGACATATCCCCCGGCCTGCAAGCCCGGCTCCTGCGCGCACTCCAGGAGCACGAGATCGTCCCGCTCGGCGCCGAGACACCGGTCAAGGTGGATGTGCGGGTGGTCGCGGCCACGCACCGGGATCTCCCGGAGCTCGTTCGGCAGGGCCGGCTTCGGGAGGATTTGTACTACCGGCTCGATGTGGTGACGCTGAGCCTCCCTCCGCTCCGCGAGCGGCGTCAGGACATTCCGCTCCTGGTCGATCACTTCCTGCGTACCCTCACGTCGCGTCACGGCCGCGGCCCCGTGGCCGTCGATCCCGAGGCACTTCGCCGGCTGCTGGGCTATGACTGGCCGGGCAACATCCGGGAGCTGCAGAATGTGCTCGAGCGCGCGCTGCTTCTGGCGGAGCAGGGCGTCATCGGGCCCGAGCATCTCGCCACTACCGTCCGTGCATCCGCGGCGGCGCTGCCCGAGGCGCCTGAGGCCCCTGCCCTGCGCGGCCTCGAAGAAGTCGAGCGCGAGCATGTGATTCGAGTCCTCGCCGCGACCGGTGGAAACCGTGAGGAAAGCTCCCGAATTCTGGGTATTTCCCGGCGGACGTTGACCCGCATGATCCAGCGTTGGGGGCTGCCTCCTCGCCACGGGTGAAGGACATTCTGTCCTCGCGCGACAGAGTGGCACGCCAGAAGCTTACGTACCTCCCCGACAGCCTCACTACGAGCGATCCCCGGTGACATGCGGCTGGCATAGTGATTGCCTTCCTCCACGGCACAATATGCGACGCCCACGTCTGCGGCGCCGCGGTACCCTCGAAGGAGGAAGGTATGACCCGCAAGCTCGCGCTCGTCGCCGGCGTTCTGTTCGCCGCAGTGTCCGCCGGCACTCTCACGGCCCAGACCTCAGCCACCACGAAAACCAACGCAAGCTCGATGCAGCATGCGCCTGCCGCACCCGGGCAGGATTCCACCAAGGTGCGCTCCTCGGCCGGTATGAAGGCGCGGCACGCCGCGTGGACCAAGGAACAGATCGAGGAGGCGCAAGAGGGTCTGGCCAAGGCCGGTTTCTACAAGGGCAAGCCCACCGGCAAGTTCGACAAGTCAACCCGGAAAGCAGTCCGCGAATACCAGAAGGCCAACAAGCTTCCGGTCACCGGACACCTGAACAATGATCTGCTGACAAGACTACACTCGAGCTGACGCACCGGCTCTTCCCACCACTTGTGGGCAGTCCGGCGGCCCCGTTCTGCCCCCATCACGCCCCTTCGAATTGGAGGGGCGCCTTCCTATCTATCGGAGGATGGTGTGCTGCGCACTTTGGAGAACCAGGTAGGCCGGAATCTCGAGCTGTACCTGATGGCGTTCAGCGTGGCGATCGCACTCGTGATCCCTCTGGCCATCGAGGTCGGGACCAATGAGCAGGAGCTCGCGATCACGGCCCTGGCAGCCTGCGTGTTTCAGGGAGTGGTGTTCTGGTTGCTGAGGCGCAGATATCGCCGGGTGCGAGGAGAGATGATCACGGAGCTGCGCGCGATGTTGAAGGACCGGA
>DASYVW010000448.1:0-4279 GCA_035936675.1 Gemmatimonadales bacterium | reverse complement strand
TTCCGACTCCCGCCCGGCCTGAGGCGAGACAGCAGCCGGCCGGAAAGGTTGCCCGACAGCGTACCCGAAACATCCAGCGCCACGACACCCGCATTGTAGTACGCGGCGTAGAGTATCTGCCGCTCCTCGTCCATCCAGAAGTTGTGGGTCCCCGCACCGGCCAGGTGGAAGAACCCCACCTCGTGAGGGTTGGTCAGGTCCGACACGTCCACCACGTGAATGTCTCCGCTGGATTGGGAGCCGATCACGCCCGACCCTTCCTGGCCGATGAACAGATAGCGCTTCTCACCCGTGACCGGGTTGTGGAACCACCAGCCGTTGTGGACCGAAGGACCTCCATCCACACCGTTCGCTGCCGTGACCAGGCGGCTCACCTCGACCGGTGCTGCCGGGGATCCTCCGCTAATACCATTCCCGACATCGTAAATGATGACGCCGGTGTTCCAGGCGAAGACGAACACCAGTCCATCGCGCACATAGGTGTCATGAATGCCGTAATTCTGGGGCACGGGCACGGTTGCCAGAAGTGCGATGTTGGACGGGTCGGTCAGGTTGTAGATGAGCAGCGCAGGCTCGACATCACTGGGATTCCGGGCCGCGAAGGCGTAGCGGCCGCCGTTGATGTCGGCGAGCGTGGCCGTGTGAAGCCCGCCGGCAGCAAGCGCACGGTCCAGAAAGACCGGATGCGCCGGATCAGCCAACGAGTAGACATACAGCCCCCCGGCAGGGTCGTACTCGGCGCTAAAGATCAGGAGCTGGCCGTCTTCGCTTACCTGCACGTCACTGACGGTGCTTATGTCGGAGGTCTTGACCGAGTCGATGAGACTCGGCGCCCCCGACGCGCTCAGTGACCAGACCTTGAGCACGTCGCCGTCGTTGCTGATCCGGGGGAAGGCTCCCCAGGTGCCCGTATACGCGTAGCTCCCGTGCACCCAGAGGTCGGAGGTATAGCGCTCCGGGACGTTGTTGCCTCCACCTGCTACCGTCAGTGTGATGGGTGGAGGCGGAGGCGTGGTCGTGGCGGTTGCGGTGAACACCACGGGGGACCCATCCAGCCCACCCACGCTGGCCTGGGCTCGCTGTTCGCCTTCCGCTGGTCCCAGGGTGAACTCGGCTGCCGCGACACCATCGGACCCGGTACGGGAGGTGGCGGGAGACACCGTGCCACCCCCATCGAGCACTGACCACGACACCTCCACGCCTGCCGCGTCGTTCCCTGCCGCATCGCTCACCCGTACGCGCAAGGAATCCGGGAGCGGGCTGCCGACCCGCGCGCTCTGCCCGGTACCCCCAAACGACTCGAGCAACGCTGGAATCAACGGCTGCAGGTTGGCCTTGTCCTGGCCGCACGCTCCAAGAACCAGGAGGAACAGCGGCCACAATGCCGGTCTAATGCTCATGCTGTCCATGATGCATTTCATGGACGCCCGCCGCTGTGTCCTCCGCCACGCCGTAGCGACCCATCCGGTGCATGGGCATTCCCAGGGAGAGTCGAGCGCCAAGGCTCACCGACCAGAACGAGGTTTTCCCATAGAACGAACGGGCATCAAACAGCCCGGCTCCGACGTCCTTGACGGTTCCGAGGGAGAGCTCTACCAGGGGCCAGACGTCCAGCCGAGCCGGCGGATACATGAGATGAAAGCTGTAGCCGGCCGTGTGAATCGTCCATCGGGTCTGGCCCAGGATCGAGTTCTCGAAGTGCGGACGTCGCGAACGGAACGGATTTAGCGTGCGTTCCTCCTCAGGCCGGTCGGTCCGCTCGAACCGGTAGTGGAGACGGCTACGGCCCGCGGTCCATGCACCCTCCGCCAGCACACTGTGGAAGACGAAGAACCCGCCCGCCTCCGAAGTACGGGCCCACTCGACCAGCCCGTACACTGGAAACCTTCCGAGAGTGCCGGACCAGCGGCCGGAAAGGCTCCACTTGCGCTGGTCCGTCCCGGCACCACCGCGGTGCTCTGGGGAGTGGACCGAGGCATGCGAGCCCTGCAACTCCAGCCCCGTTACCGGCATGAGGGTGAGACGCCCGGACCAGGAATCGCCGAAGCGACGCACCCGGGGCCACTGGCCGGGCCGTTCCGGCTCGTCGCCGTTGAAGAGTCCCGCCTCCGCCATAACAGGGCCGGCCCGTACACCCATCATGGCAACGGCTCGTTCGAGAATCTGGGCCAGATGATGGTTCACCGGATAGCGGAGCACCGGCCGCGACATGGGATCGTCGGTTCCGAAGGGGGCAAACCCCTTCCCCGCCGAAATTGACACCCGGGCACGACCGTCGGCCTTCCCCAGCACGTCATCAACGGTCAACATCAGCTCGTGCAGGTAGGTGTGGGGGTGGCGCCGGTCGACGAAACCCTCTCCCCAGGCGCCCGGTGTGAGCTCGCCGTCCGGAATGGTGAGCCCCTCGAGGTTGAGCGTAGCCAGCATCCGGAGGCGATTGGATGCGATCCCGCCATGCGCCATGATGGTGGGCTGGACCAGTCGCACCTCGCCAAGTGAACGATCACCGGGAACCGGGTCCACGTTGGTGTAGGCCAGGACACCGTGGGCCCCGAGCTGTATCCAGGGCGAGGACTGCGCCGAACCCGCAGAGGGGAGTAAAAGAGCGACAGTCATTGCGAGGGGGCAAAGCCC
This sequence comes from Gemmatimonadales bacterium, assembly GCA_035936675.1. Lineage (GTDB taxonomy): Bacteria > Gemmatimonadota > Gemmatimonadetes > Gemmatimonadales > GWC2-71-9 > CAVVWJ01. Next base: position 1,645 of record DASYVW010000448.1, on the reverse strand, counting down.
CCGAAGCAATCTCCTGGGCAACAGCGGGATTGCTTCACCGCTGCGCGGCTCGCAATGACTCAATCAGTCCGCCTTGGCTACGGCTCCGCGCCCCTGGGAGAGGCTGGCCCGGAGGAAGTCGCGATTCATCCGGGTAATCGTGTCGATGCTGATCAGCTTGGGGCACGCGTCCTGGCACTCACCGTACAGGGTGCATCCGCCGAATTGCTCGATGTCCATCTGAGCTACCATTCGCAGCGCCCGCCGGTAGCGCTCCGGCTGGCCCTGGGGCAGCAGCCCCAGATGGGCTAGCTTGGAGGCGGTGAACAGCGACGCCGATGCGTTGGGGCATGCCGCCACGCAGGCCCCGCAGCCGATACACTGGGCCGCATCCATGGCGGTATCGACCGTCTCCTTCGAGATCAGGATCGTGTTCCCGTCGGGTGCGCCGCCGGTCGGCGCGCTGATGTACCCACCCGCCTGGATGATGCGGTCCAGGGCGCTCCGATCCACCACCAGGTCTCGCAGAACGGGAAACGCCCGCGCCCGCCATGGCTCGACGGTGATGACTGCCCCGTCCTTGAAGCTGCGCATGTGGAGCTGGCAGGTGGCGGTCCCCGGCATGGGACCATGGGCCACCCCGTTGATCATCAGGCTGCACGACCCGCAGATCCCCTCACGACAGTCGTGGTCGAAGGCGATGGGCACCTCGCCCCGCTCGATCAGACGCTCGTTCAGCACGTCGAGCATCTCGAGGAACGACATGTCGGGCCCGATCCCCGGGGCATCGTACGTAGTCATGCGGCCGGGGGCGGAGGGTCCGGGTTGGCGCCAGATTCGGAGCGTGAGGTTCAAGATCCTCTCCAGGCACGAGTCGCGAGTCGCGAGTCACGAGTCGGGATCCGAACGAAGCTCCTCATCCTAAGCGCAGCGTAGGATCTAGTCAGCATGTTTCGGCAATCCCGTAGAAGGTCCCTCGCTTCGCGCGGGATTAGGAAATGCTGGTGTTGACTCACGACTAGCGACTCGCGACTCGCAACTCACTTATAGCTCCGCTGCGCCAAATGCACATACTCGAACTCGAGCCGCTCCTGGTGCAGCTCGGGCGTCTGGTCAGGGCCCTTGAATTCCCAGGCGGCGACATAGGCGAAATGCTCATCGTCACGCAGGGCCTCGCCGTCTTCCGTCTGGAACTCCTCCCGGAAGTGGCCGCCGCAGGATTCCTCCCGGTGCAGCGCGTCGAGGCAGATGAGCTCACCCAGCTCGAGGAAGTCCGCGACCCGGCCTGCCTTCTCCAGCGCCTGATTCAGCTCGGCATCGCTCCCGGGCACGTTGACGTTCCGCCAGAACTCCGCCCGGAGCTCCGGGATCAGACTCAGTCCCTTTTTGAGCCCCGAGGCGTTCCGGGCCATGCCGCAATAATCCCACATGATCTTGCCCAGCTCGCGGTGGAATGAATCCACCGTCCGCTTGCCCTTGATGTCGAGCAACCGCCGGGTGTTCGCGGCGACGTCCGCCTCCACTCGCCGGCATTCGGGGTGATCGGTACCCACCCTCGGGAGCTTGGAGGACGCCAGGTAATCCCCGATCGTGGCCGGAAGAACGAAGTAGCCGTCGGCCAGTCCCTGCATCAGCGCGCTCGCGCCGAGCCGGTTGGCCCCGTGGT